>JASFEF010000014.1:0-28030 GCA_050124975.1 Candidatus Thorarchaeota archaeon
CTGGGGTTTCTCAGGGTCCAAAGGACATTGCTGATAGCGTTGCGCATGCGGGACTGGCCGCATCCAAAGTGAAAACGCTCCTAACATCTGGTAAAATAATCACTGAAGCATGTATCCCATCCTTTAACGAGGATCTCTGTATGAGTTGCAGACTTTGTGAGCAGATCTGTACACCAAATGCAATCAAGTTTAATGACAATAATTATCCTGACGTTGACCTTGCAGCCTGTCGTGGTTGCGGCGCGTGTGCAGCTGCTTGTCCCTCCGGAGCATTAGACCTGCCCTGTCTGTCGAACGAGCAACTAGAAAACGCGACAAAAGCTGCTGTTGAGTTCAACCCATTGAAACCTGCCATAGTTGGGTATCTCTGTCGATGGTGTGCTTACAGTGCAGCTGATAGGGCTGGAACTGCCCGGATGAGATATCCACCCAATGTTATTCCTATTCAAGTGCCCTGCACAGGTCGGCTCAATGTTGATACTCTCCTCACTGCCTTTGCAGAGGGGGCTGATGGTGTTGCGGTCATGGGTTGTCATATCCAAGACTGTCATTACAGATCTGGTGCTCGATATGCAAAAGATAGGACTGAGAACATGCGGGAGATTTTGAAGGTTGCAGGGATAGATGGGCGCAGATTGTATTTCGGTAGTGCATCTGCATCTGAAGCAGACAGTTTTGCTGAGCAGATAACCAAGTTTGTGAACGACATTGTCAAACTTGGTCCACTAGGCAAGGAAACCCCTCGAAGCTTGGTTGGGAAACAAGATGCTGAAGGAGTAACTGGGAGGTGATCTCGTGGAAAAGCCAGGCGTAAAGATTGGTGAGAAACCAGTCGTATCAATGGATGTTGTTGATGGGACGATTCGACTGAACTGGAAGACATCACTTCTATCTAGGACCCTTGACCACGAGATTTCAAAGTGTGTTGGGTGTAGTCTCTGTTTGCCATGTCCCTGGGAGGCAATCACTCTTGGACCAATACAGGAGACCGCATCTGGACGTATCGAAGGGGCTCCATTAGTGAATGTAGACCCGGACCTCTGCACATTCTGTGGTCTGTGTGACTCCTCGTGCATCTTTGGAGCTTTTGATGCAAAGTATGAGGGCGAAGGAGCAGTCAATGAATTTGTAAGAATCTCAGGAACTCATGAAATTGATGAAGAGAAATGCGCTCCATGTCTACTTTGTGCAAAGGTGTGTCCGACTGACTCTCTTGAAGTGGAAGTCAAGGTTGATCACAAGAAGACCCTAGTCAACTACAAGGGTGAGGAGTATGCTAAGGGCACAATCAAGATAGACGAGGATAAGTGCTCCTACTGTGGTCTCTGTGAGATTTTGTGTCCTGAAGCTATCAAGATATACTGGTCTGATGAGGTCAAACCACCTGACTTCAGACCTGCAGTTGGAATCAGAGTCGATGAGGATCATTGTGATTATTGTGGCTTATGTCAAGACATATGCCCTGATGATGCAGTCGAGGTAAAATGCACAGAATCAAGTGCTCGTGAGATAAAGCAACCAACCATTTCTGGAGAACTAACCCATAATGATGAAACTTGCGTGAAGTGTGGGTTATGTGCAATAGTATGTCCCTACGAAGCGTTGAAAGTAGAAAAACCATTTACTGGTGAGGTCAAGATTCCCAAGCTTGAGAAGTGTGACCCGACTGGATGCAACAACTGCTTCAATATATGTCCAGTTGATGCAATCTATCCCACGGGTACCGCAGATAAGATTGCGATACTAGATCACTGTGTCTATTGTGGTGCCTGTGAGCACTCATGTCCCTATGATGTCTTAGATGTTCAAAGAGAAGGCTACTTGTTGGATGAGCTTGAACGCGAAAGAAAGTGGGAACGAGCACGAATGCTCTTCTTTGATGCTGTGATTGGGAAAGAGCCCCCTCCAAGTGGTCTTTTTGAGAGAGAGATATCGGTCAAACCAGTGGAACGGCTACAGGTCAAGACCTCAACACGAAAAGACTGGGCGGCTGAAGATGGTAAACGTAAGAGTGCCATGATGTCTGCTCAGCGAGTCAGAGATTTGTTGAAGAAGAATCCCAGGATTCATCTTCAGTTTGAGCGCGGAAACACTGACAAGGTTGTTGAGAAAATCAAGAACTCTCAAGAAGTGACTCAAGAGGAGTAACATCATCATCACTTCGCGTGACAGTTACAGAAACACCGTGGAATTGTGGAGCTGAATCATCCTTTGGGACTGACACAAGAGCTAGAGCCCAAGGACCATATGGCACAACTGCTGAACCTTCTGGAACCTTCTCGTCGCCATATGCAACTACAACGATGTTGCCCGCTTTTGATTTGATGCTGGTATGACCTCCATCTTTGAGACCTAATCGCTGAAGGTCTCCCTTATTCAACCTCACTCTGGCTGCACTATCAAGGAACTTCTTTGATAGAATGTCTTTAGCAGACTCTACATCTGCTTCAAAAGAACGTGCAATGACCAGCTTCAGGTCCGCATGAGGGAATAGGAAATCTCCTAGTGCCATAGCAATGACATCCAGGCTTTTGTGTGCCTTGTGTTGCATATTATGTTTCTGCTAGCACGGTTGTGACAATGAGCCGCAATCAGCACCCTTTTTTAACATTGGAGCGTTGGGTTGATAATTCATAGGTGGTATCTTTGAGGATTGGAACCATATATGGCGATGTGTTTGCAGAGCGTGTGATTGGTAATTTGATCAACTTCAAGACATTCTGCGAAGGCTGTGAGCCAGTTTGTTCTGAGTGTAGAAGTGGCTATGGATCACACGTTGGTGACATTGTTGGGATACATCCTACTGACCCTCCATCACCAACAATGATTGAGGACCCTGATGAGTTCATCAAGAAACTGAATCTAACTCCTTGTGACCTTCTCCTGATTGTAGCAATTCACCATGATATCCTCGCGGCTGTTGACTTGCTCGTAGAAGCAACTGGTGCAAAGGCCGTGATTGTGCCAATAGAAGATCCGACTTGGGTGCCTCCAGGTCTAAGGGCACAAGTCAAAGAAACTTTGGACAGTATTGGCATCGAATCAGCTTTTCCAAAACCATTCTGTACGCTCGAACCCGGCGAAGGGGAGCTCATTGACGAATTCATTGAAACATACAAATTAGGGCACCCAATCCATTATGTAGACATCAAAGATGATTCAATTGCAGAGATTGGACCTGTTAGATCAGCCCCTTGTGGTTGCACATGGTATGTTAGTCAGAAAGTCAGAGGCAAATCAATCAAGGATACTGACACCCTATTTGATGAGATTGCCAAGGCACACCATTCATACCCCTGCACAGCCTCAATGGCTAAAGACAGGGAGTATGGAGATGCCTTGCTTCACATCGCAGGATACAATGCGAGACAAGCAGTCTGTGATGCAGTTGGAATTAGTGACTGCAAATTCTCTCATGAAAAGAGTTGATTACTATGCCCGATGATATTCTAGAATACTGGTCAAGCCTCTCTCGTGAACTAGCTGGTAGATTCAATGCACAGGAAGTTTCAACAAGTTCTGAATGGTGGAGTTGGGACAACTTCGGTGAAGATATTCGAACCCTCCGCAATAGGTTCGGCATAGGGGATAAATATGTGGACATCTTGGGTCTGAGAGTAGACTTTGAGACTGGGGAAACCCATGATACTCTCACTGACACCCCATCTCACACTAGTCGAATTGTGCCCCACCTATACTACCATAGCAAGGCAAAGGATGAAGGAGTAGCAGGTGAGTGGGTAAAATTCAATTCACTAAGCGGGTCGTGGGCTTGTAGATATGCATTCGATGAAGAAGACATTGGGCGACTCACACAAGCCTATACTAAGCATCAAGAGAAACTATTCACTGCTCTCGAACTTCTTGGAGCAAAACGTGTGGACTTTGGCGACGCGGCATTTGAGATATCCTTCCTTCCAATGGTGAAGGTTCTACTAGTATTCGAAGATGCTGATGAGGAGTTTCCTGCTAGTGTACGACTACTCTATGACAAGAACTCTATCTTCTATATGCCTCACGAGCAGCTAGGGGACATCAGTTGGTTCCTTGCAGGTCGTGCTCTGAAGGCACTGGCATAACAAATAAACTGGAGAGTGCGTAGTACCCTGATTGAGGATACTACTGCACTAGCTTTTGAATCCAGTTGAACTACTTCTTGAAGTGTGGAATGATCTCCTTACCTATCTGCTTTATCGCATCACTCTTCTTAGGACCAATCGGTGAACCAACCACGAACTGGGTCACACCAACCTTTCCTAGTTCCTCGATGCGTTTGATGCACTGGTCTTTGTTTCCAACGACTGCAAAGGCATCAACCATCTCATCAGTGATGGCGCCTGGCAGGTCCTTGAAGTTGCCTTCTCCGAGGAGCGCACGGACTTTGTTGCATGCATCCATGTCTAGGTCATGTCGTTCTAGAACAACATCTGGAGACCCAGCTACTATGAAGGCGACTACAATCTTTGCATCACCCTCTAGGGCTTCCTCCCTTGTCTTACCAATGCTGAATGAGGCATAGGCTGTTACATCAATCTCCTTGATGTCCCTACCTGCTTTCTCGACACCCTCCTTGATCTTCTCCATAGCAAGATCAAAGTCCTTGGGATGGCTTGCATTGATCAGGATACCGTCTGCAACCTGTGCAGTCCTGCTCAACATCATTGGACCCTGAGCTCCTGCATAGATTGGTATCTTAGGAGCTTTCTTCAGAGGTTTGTCACCCTTCATAATGGGTTTTCCATCATCACCCATGACTTCTTTCTTCTTCACAATGGCAAGCTTAGCTCTCTTCACTTTGAAGACCTTACCATCGTGTTTGAACTTGTCACCAGCTGTGAGTGCTTGCATGTACTTGATTGACTCAACTACTGCAGACACTGGCTTATCCCACTTGATACCGAGAGCCTCTAGAGTGACCTTGTCACCTGCTCCCATGCCTATCACGGCTCTTCCACCACTGAGTTCATTGATCGTCACTGCAGCAGATGCTGTCAGAGCTGGACTGATGTGGAACGGGTTTGTCACACCAGGTCCCAGTACGATTTTTTCAGTGTTCAAAGCAAGAGCTGTGAGTGTAGCCCAAACGTTTCGATTGTTGTAATGATCAGTTATCCAGACGTTGTCAAATCCCGCGTCCTCAGCGAGTTTTGTCCACTTGAGTATCTTCTCAATTGGTTTGTCTGGCACGAATTCAATTCCTATTCGCATTAAATAGAACTCCTTCCAAATCCGTCTGGTATATTCGCCCTAGAATAAGTTATCGGACAATGGAAAATCGCTAAATTCGTCACTTACGAGTTGTAATTTACTGAATCGCATCGTCATCTTCTTGATACCATTCATACGAATATCGGGTCCAGTCATCAATCTGTAGCACGAAAGTGCCCTCGCAATTCTGACAGATCACTGTTCCATCTTCTTGGAGGTGGCTTTTCTTGTATGTATAGACTGCCTCACAATAAGGACAGCGAGTTCTCCTAAGCCTGATTTCTCCCCATTCTTTTTCAACGACTGACGGTTCCTCAACATCGAACTGTTTTCCACAATTTTGGCATGTTCGTGTTGAACTTCTCTGGCTATCTGCATCTTTGTAGACATAGGTCGCATTGCAGTGGGGACAAGTGTCACCTCTATATGCTGTGGAAACTCTCTCAAAATGCCACTTGTTCTGTGAAGCGATATGACCAATGTTATGAATCAAATCTCTCAAGGCCTTGTCTGGGGACACCATTCCTGTGCCAAATGGCTCAAACCAAATCTGACAGAGTTCTTCTTTCTGGTCGTGATCAACGATGATATTGATCAATGCTGATTCTACTGAGTAAGAAGTGGTGAAGACTTCGATGAGATACACTCCAATAGTTCTCTCACTGATGTTCCAAACCTTCTTCCACCTGATGTTCTTCTGCTGGTCAAAGAAAGAAATGAACTCTTCAACTGTTGGAGTGAATACATGGAATTTGACCATTGAACCTCTCTCTGAGCCAATATTGGATTGAAAGGTTATTACTCTAATCATTCAATGATTTCCATTCATGAACTGAAACTTGACCATCTTCAATCACTAAGTACGATCCTGCTTTTCCCAGCCAGCATCCCGCGTCAGAGATTTTTATTTCTTGATCAACATAAGGGGAATGACCATGACCCTTGATCAGAAACTCATCTTCTTTCAAACCAACAGTTAGAGTTGCAGCCTGTCTTCTTTTTTGGTTTAGTTCATTTGCAAGATGGGGAGGTATGGTTGACCTGTCTGCATATTGGTCAATGGCTTTGAGGATTTGTTCCCAATCAATGGCAAATTGTTCGATGGCATTCAGAGAGTTTGAACTACTATGAGCAACATCTTCAAAATCTGTGACTTTGCGAAGCAACTCCCACTCGTAGAATAGCCCTTTCTTTCCATCTGGCGCATTCCCGTCAAGGGGTAATGCAAGCTTTTGTTCTAATGCATACTGCATTTCGGAGGAGAGATTTCTCACTAAATCCCTTGTTCTGTCAGGCAGATCCTCAGCAAAGCGATAGATGATATTCCAAACATCCGAAAGATCTTGATCCGCCTCATCTACAAAGCACATTGCCTTGCTGAACACCTCGTAGAACTGTAATGCACACCAATAATCCACTTGATGGCCATGGATGAACTTCATCTGAAGACCATCATACGACAACTCTAAGGTCTCTGACACCTGATCTAGAACTCCAGTTGAATCCGGGGGAACCGATGGCGAGCTTTGGCTCAGGAGACTGAAAATCGCATAGTCGTGATTCCCAGCAAGGTAATTCTTCTGCATTTCTAGTCTTCCAAGATTTGCCATGACGTCCATGTTGTCTAACAAAACCCGTGTGTTTGAATTTCTCCACAAGTCCAGAATATCACCAAGCAAAACAACCCTCGAAATGTCATCTTGATTAGGTTCTAAGTATTCATGGATGAAATCAGAGAACCCTGACTTATTTGCCATCTGACTTCCTATATGCACATCGGCTAATGCGATTATCATACTTAATCCCTCAGTGGTGATGATGATCGTCTACCTCATCACCCTCTGGCAACAGGAACGTGAATAGCCTGACGTACTCTATGCCCTTAAGTCCCGACACCTTGTTCGCGAGTTCTTCGATGGCCTTTCGGTTTCCCTTTATTGTGATAACTTCCAAACAATGACTCTGAGTAGCGTGGATGTGCACTGTGGAAACCACCTGAGCATGTGCATCATGTTGCGCTCTAATCAAATCCGTCATTAATTTGGGCTTGTGTTGATAGACAATGTTCAGACTTGCCATTGTCCCCTCTTGATCTGATTCTGTGCTCCATTCAAACTGAGAGATGTATTCCCTCATGGCATCGCGAATCGCCTCAGATCTACCGATATATCCCTTCTTCTCGACAAGGTCGTCAAACTTCTCTAGCAAATCCTCCGGAACTGAAACCCCAAATCTCTTCAGTGTCATGAGTGCTACAAACCACCTGTTATAGTAACACGATTTCATCAGAAGTAACACACTTAAGTAATTATTCATGCACAGCAGTATTGGTATGGTGAGTCAAACATGCATGTTCCTGACGGTGTGTTGCCTTTTTGGGTTTACATTCTTTTCTTGATAATTAGTCTACCAGTACTTGGATTTGCGGTTCGCAATGTCAATAGAAGGTTCGATGATCGATTGACCCCCTACATGGGCGTACTCGCCGCAGTGATATTTGCAGCACAATTCGTGAACTTCCCTGTTCCACCTGCGAGTGGACATCTCGTTGGCACAACACTTCTCGCTGTGATGTTGGGGCCTTGGGCTGCAATGGTGATTATGGCATTAGTCCTATTTGTGCAAGCATTGTATGGCGATGGTGGACTAATTGCCTTTGGGCTCAATTTTTTCAATATGGGTATCTTAGGTGCGATCTTCGGATGGGGGATTGCATTTATCCTTTTCAAAGGATTCACTAGAATTCAAGATGAAAAGATTTCTGTTCTTATTGCAACTGCAATAGCAGCATTCATTACAACATTGGGAACGGCCTTTGTGTTGGGTCTTGAGCTACTAACAATTCCTGGACTAGGTTTTGAATTTGTGTATATCATTACTGGTATTCATGGATTTATTGCTCTTGGAGAAGCTATTCTGACATTTGTAATTCTTCTCTACTTTGTAAAGGCCAAGCCGAAGTTGATTGCGTTCCTAAAAGATAGCGATACTGGTAAAGCCCTAGGCGTAAAAA
Source organism: Candidatus Thorarchaeota archaeon (assembly GCA_050124975.1). GTDB lineage: Archaea > Asgardarchaeota > Thorarchaeia > Thorarchaeales > Thorarchaeaceae > SMTZ1-45. The sequence continues at coordinate 8,222 of JASFEF010000014.1, forward strand.
TGTCCGCCACGCCCATCGTGACAATTGAGGAGGGAACCTAATGGATAGAAGCACTATTGTGAGAGTAATAATCCCAGCTATAATTGTATTATTTGCGCTCATATCAGTCTTGATATTGACTGGCTTTGCTTCCGGGAATCCTGATGGATTTGAATGGTCCTTATTTGAATGGGCTGGCATCACAGAGCCTGAAGGTGGGTTTGGAGGTATATTCGCCTTTCTTGGTGAAGGACCTCTTGTGGATGTAGTGACAGGAGGAATCGGTATTGTTTTGATTTTGATAATTGCCTACCTTTTCTTCAAGTTCACATCTCGCAGAACTGAATGAAATAGAACATCAATCCCGAAAAGATACGTAACCAAACGGAATAATGGAGAAATCGAAAAATGGTGAAATTCCTACTGCCCTTTCGCGAGGGCAGAGTAAATCTGCAAAGGTTTTCGTCAACAGCAGTCTTGCTGTTCACTATTGGCATTGGTGTTTTTGTTGCTATACAATCAAATCCGTTTGTGGTACTTTCTCTTCTTTTGATGATTTTCTTTGGAGGAATCATTACACGTACACGTTGGAAGGTTGTTCTTTCACTTGCTGCACGGTTTGAGATTCTAATCTTGTTCTGGATATTCCTGATGCCTTTCATCTATGGTGACACAGTGATTTTTTCATTTGCTTTGCCTTGGGGAACTTTGAAGGCCTATCACGAAGGTCTTACATTTGGAATACTAATAGGTCTCAGAATGACAACAATGATGCTTCTTTTCATCACAGCTTTGTCACATATGTCCCTTACCGAGTTTATAGGAGCATTAAGAACACTAAAGGTTCCAGTTAGCATTCTGGGTTCTCTGCTGATAATGCTGCGATATATTCCGCTCTTTATGACCGAAAGAACCCGTATGCAGGACGCTCAACACTTGCGAGGATATAATTGCGGTACAAGGCTTGATCGAATAAAGTCGTTGGGTTCTCTTGTTGGAACAACCATCAATCGCTCTTTTGATAGAAGTGCAACAGTCTATGAAGCTATGAGTCTTCGCGGCTTTGGGAGAGGTACAATGGTGTCTGGAAGTGGATTTAGACGTTCTGATGCTCTACTCCCTTTTCTATTACTTGTCTTAATTCTTAGTCTACCTTTTCTAGTTTCAATAATAATGGAGGTCTTAGTACTATGACCTGTGCAATCGATATTAACAATGTATTCTTCAAATATGATGAGTTCAGGATGGAGGACATCAAACTCCAGCTTCATGTTGGTGAACAGAAAGCCTTGGCTGGTCTGAATGGATCAGGTAAGACCACTTTATTCAAGCTACTTCTTGGTCTTCTTGAGCCCGACTCAGGCGATATCTACATCTTTGATAGGAAACTCACTAGGGATAACCTCTGGGAGATTCGGCAGGATGTTGGGTTCCTTTTCCAGAACCCTGATGATCAGCTCTTTGCACCAACTGTCTGGGAGGATGTTGCTTTTGGTCCTCGAAATCTAGGACTTTCAAAGGAGGAGGTTGAGGACAGGGTCGAGTGGGCTCTAGATAGAGTCGGAATGTTGAAATTTGTGAACAGACCTGTGAACCAGATGAGCCATGGTCAAGCAAAACGGGTTGCTCTTGCCGGAATCATCGCCATGAGGCCAAGCATCCTGATACTTGATGAACCCTTTTCAGGACTTGATTTCAAGATGGTAACAAACATGATTGACATCATCCAGAAACTAAGACAGGATGGGGCTAGTATCCTTTTCACCACACACAATAGCTTCTTCATCGAGAACTGGTCTGATTCAGTTGCAGTAATCAACGACGGTCGGATTGTCTACGATGGCCCCACTAAGGAAGCCATGAGAAGTAAAGTAGTCACAGAGAATATTGGTGACTGGGGACGACTCAGAGAGCAGATAGTGTCCAACCGTAGCTCAGTTCTAGAATGAGTTCGATATGGTTAAAAGGCACTTCCTAGGAATCACAGTCCGAATGCGGAGGTTGCCAAGCCAGGTTAAAGGCGCAGGGCTCAGATCCCTGTCTCGTAGGAGTACATGTGCGGATTCTTCCTCCCATGGCCTAATCGCGAGTTCGAATCTCGCCCTCCGCACCATTTCTCTGATTTCTTGCATTCGTAAATTGGATGCTATTTCTCTTGGATTCTAGAATTAGAATAATATCAGGACACTCACAAATACTACTGGTGTAGGGAATGCGAGTTCGTCAAAGGTCAACAGGGTACTTCTTCATTGCACTGTTGATTATATCGATATCGAGCAGTCTTACAATAACCAAAATAGAAGCCCCCCCAACTGGTGGGTCGAGTTCTTCTGGGATAATCACATCCACAGGTTCAGAAATCAAAATCACAGAAGCATCTATCAACATGTCAATACTACCTCTACACTATCTTGATTATTATCGTATCCATGTTATCCAGTTACATGGCATACTCAATATGAAAAACCCGTCAACGAAGAATGTTAGTACATTACTACTATACAATCCCGCGTGGCAACGATATTCCTCAGTCCTCAACTCATCAGCATTTGAAGCTTCCATTGATGGTGTACCATTATCATTTACTGACCAGACACTAGCAAATCTAACACACCCACGAAACCTACCTGAAGAATTTCAAGATCGATTTCCTGACTGGATGTACAATCATGAAGTGATTTGGGAAGACCCGATAGACCTTCCAATGTTGAGTCTCAGTCTTGGTCCTCTTCAAACTATTGAACTTCATTTCCAAGACTCGATTGTAACATACATTGAAAGTGGTCATTACTCAGCAGTTGGATTTGGTTTTGGGGTTGATCAGATAGAGCTTGATCAAACACGAATTAGATTTGAGATGACCATACAATACGGATCTTTGTTCGTTGATATTAATCCATATCCAAGTGATTCAGTTGTGGAATCGCAATTTGGTAGTAATTACACCTACACATGGAATGTTCAACCACAATACTCCCTGGAGTTCCTTAATGGAGTCACTCCAGAACCAATAAGGGCTGGTTTCTTTATACAGATGATGGTGACTGAATATCAACTCCCCACCCCTGATACTACAACGACTCATCCGATTACTCCGAGATTAATTCAACCTATGGAGATTATTATCATTATCACAGTATGTGTTCTCATTGTATCTATAGCTATCCTTGTACATAAGAAGGGTGACTAGGAACCATCTCTCATATTATTCATTCTGCGGAAGAATGAACATCGTTTCGATTCTCTCCACACCCTCTAGCTTCTCAAGTACGCCCGTGATGAACTGTGCAAGCTGTGGGATGTCCCGAACCCGAACCATACACATGAAGTTGGCTGGTCCAGATGTTCTGAGGACTCTGGAGATTTCGTCATATTTGGAGAGTTTTCGATAGATGTTGTCTGACTCTCCTGGGTTGGAGGTGATTAGGACAACCACTTCGACTTCATATCCAAGTTTCCAATAATCCAAATCAAGAGTGTACTTCTTGATGACTCCTATGTCAACTAGTCGTTCCATTCTGTTCCGGATAGAACTTGGACTGAGGTCCACTACAGCTGCGATATCTCTCAGAGAACTACGAGCATTGTCGTTGAGCATCTCAATTATCCTAAGGTCGTTCTCATCGATTCTCTCTGTCGACCCCATGTAGAACCTCCCTTAGATGTTTCTAGGAATTATGAGGTCTTGACCCGGGTGATTACCTTCTGACCCATAACGTCCCAGACTTCTACTGCCACGTTCAATTCAATCTTCGAGGCAATTTCCTCATCAGTTGGTTTTGGAACCTCATAGGTTTCAAATGTTTCACTGTCCATGAGACTGTAGGTTTCACCCATGTCAGTGATGACAGTGGCACTTCTTTTGTCAATTAGAGGGACATCAACCATCCGGTCTGCAGGCATGATGACATTCCGTTTTCGATTGTCAAAGAAGCCAATGGCAACTATGTTTGCCTTGGCAGCGCCGTGCTTTCCAGGCTTTGATTTTTCTATTGATACGACTCTACACGGTTCTCCTTCTATCAGGAAATAGCTTCCAGGTTTCAGGGTTTTTGCCTCAGACTTCTTAATGCTCACTCTAAATCACCAATTTAATCTTGCAGACCTGTGTTGGTCCACACCTTTGGTTTCATCTATATATATTTGGGGGAGCTACAGTTTTCTGTCCCCTACAATAATTGTAAAAGGGGGTTGACAACAGCTGCTGAAAACTTAGACAATCCCAGACATTGATCAAACAGTTGATTCAGTTTTTGTACTGATTCTGTATGAGCTTATATTTCCCCATCAATACCATGTCCTGAATCCTATGTTGGTGAACAAAGCCTATAGGTATGAGCTTGATCCAAACAACCGTCAGAGGTCATCTCTTCACCGACATGCTGGAGTAGCTCGTTTTGCCTATAACTGGGGTCTCGAACGACGTGTTTCACTCTTTAAAGAAAACCAGGGCAAGGACCGATTCACTGATGCCATAAGGCAGCACAAGCTCCTGAACAGCCTGAAGAAGACCCAGTTCTCATGGATGTACGAGGTTTCCAAGTGTGCTCCCCAGGAAGCCTTGAGAGACCTCCATAGACCCTTCCAGAACTTCTATCGTGGGCGAAAGAAGGGGCAGAGAGTAGGTTTCCCCCGCTTCAAGAGGAAAGGAGTAAGGGACAGTTTCAGACTTACCGGGATCATCAAGTTCGAGGGGAGGAAGATACAGCTCCCACGGATAGGAAAAGTTCGAATCAAGGAGAAACGAGAGAACTATTGCAAAGGACGTGTACTTTCAGCCACAGTGAGAAGGAGGGCTGATCGATGGTTTGTGTCAGTCACAGTGGAGGAAGAGATCCTAGACCCAACACCCAGAGGTGGACAAGCAGTGGGAGTGGACCTTGGAGTGAAGACCCTAGCCACTCTGTCTGATGGTACTGTCTTTGCCAATCCACGAGCCCTTGGAAGGCGAATCAGAAAGCTCAAACAGCTCTCTAAGAGCCTGTCAAGGAAGAAGAAGGGGAGTAAGAACCGTGAGAAAGCGAAGCTACGTTTAGCCAGGATGTATCTGAGGATTTTCAACATCCGACAGGACACTCTACACAAGTTGACGACCTATCTTACCAAGGGCCACAGTAAGATAGTGATCGAAGACCTGTGTGTGTCAGGGATGATGAAGAATCGGAGGCTGGCTCGAGCAATTGGAGATGTCGGGTTCTACGAGTTCAGGAGGCAGCTGGAGTACAAGTGTCGATGGTACGGGTCCCAGCTGGTGGTTGTATCCAGAACTTTTCCCTCCTCGAAAAAGTGTTCATATTGTGGGCACAGGAAGAGGGAGTTATGCCTCTCGGAACGAGAGTATGTTTGTGAACAGTGTGAGCTTAGGATTGACAGGGATCTGAACGCTGCACTGAACTTGGTCGCCGTCAGTTTGCCGGAGACTGAAAACGCCTGCGGAGAGGATGTAAGACTCTCAGCGGATTCTTTAAATCTGCAGAGAGCAGCCTCAATGAAACAGGAACCGAACATCAGTCCAAGACACAATGTCTAGGATTGTCTAGGTTTCGGGGAACGGCTAGATAAAGGCCAAGCTTGGGAGTGTTCAATGGTGATTGAAGAGAACCCTCAGATTCTGACAGATAAAAGGACAGTGGGGCTTGTCTGTAGACCTGACCGTCCTGAGATTGAGAAATATGCCAATAAAGTCGCAGAGTTTCTCATATCAAAGAACTTGGTTGTGCAAGTGGATCCTGGGTCTTGCAATGTGAGTCATAAGAAAGCACAACCCACACCTATCGAAGAGATGGATGTGGATTTTGTAGTGACAATTGGTGGAGACGGCACCATTCTCTACACACTCTCAACCTTGAAGGACAGAGATACTCCTCTTTTCTGCATTAACCGAGGATTTGTTGGTTTTCTTACAGAAAGTGACACAGAGTCTGCTATTGACTCGCTTGAAAAAGTGTTAGATAATGAATGCATAATAGAGCATAATGTCAACATCAACTCTGGAGTTGGTGAGAAGAAGTTCGAAGAGGCTCTGAATGAGGTCTATGTTGTATCGAAAATTCCAGGTCGACTTCTCACATTCCAAGTTTTTCTAGATGGGGTTCAAGTTGATTACGGTCGCGCAGATGGAGCAATGTTAGCTACACCAGTAGGCTCTTCAGCTTATGCCCTAGCCGCTGGTGGGTCTATCTTGGCACCTAATGTCAATGGTCTCATCTTCGTGCCAGTCTGTCCTCCCAGGTTTGAATTGAAATCCATAGTGATACCAAATGGATCTACACTAGAACTTGAATTAGTAAAACCCGGAGCACCAGGCTTAGCTATCATTGATGGGCAGAAAAGCTGGGATGTGGAACCACTTGAAACTGTGTGGATGAAGAAATCTGAGACCGAAACAAGGTTCATCCGGTTGTATAACAACTACTATGATCGTCTAAACACGCGTCTAGTTCCTAGAACTCTGTAGGTGGCATCAATGTCGCCCGTGTATGTTATTGACGCAGGCGTACTTATCTCCACGTGGACAGATAAGAAGATGGAATCAACCTTTTACACAACTTCTGGAATAATAGAAGAAGTACGAAATCGCATGAGTCGTTTTCGTGCAGAAACACTATTTCTACTTGAGAAGATGCATGAACGAACTCCAAGTATTGACGAAGTAAAAAGAATCGAATCCATCGCCACATCAACTGGAGATCACTCTGTTCTCTCCAACAATGATATCGAGCTCATCGCTTTAGCTTCGACTCTCATCAGCGAAGGTGAGGATGCAATTCTTGTTTCCACAGATTTTGCAGTTCTTAATACAGCAACTCAATTAGATATTCCAATTATCGATCCCAATAAGAGGTTCAAAAAGAAGATAGTATGGGGTATGAGATGCCCAGCATGTCAGTATAGATCTGAAACACCTACGCGCGATACTGTTTGTCCTGTTTGTGGGACCACTATGAAAAGAACGCCTCTGAGAAAGCCGAAGAATGCCTAAACCGGTAATACTTGGGTCTTACATCATGTAATATGGCAACTTTGGTAGAATGAGCGTTGGAGAGTTGTCTTGATTGACAGATACACCTGGACTTACAATACAAAGAGACCTTGATGACATCAAGACCCAAGTGAAGAAAGAACTGGACACAATCAGAGACTTAATGGATTCTTTTGAATACCGTAATCCTGGACCAAACTGGAACGCACCTTTTCAAATTCATCGACTGCGACGTGCGCTGAGAATTCACTATCTTGCTTTGAAAATCCGGGACTCTACTCCCCAGAGTCCAAGTATGAGAAAACTGTCTTGGGACCTGCAGAAGAATCCTGACCTACCCTGATCACTCCCCTATGAGAACAACTTCCAGCCTTCTACTTCTTGGCTTGTTATCAAAATCAATGAAAGTGATTTGCTGCCAAGTGCCAAGTGTCAACTTCCCATTGACGAAAGGTACGGTAAGACTGGGTCCAAGAATTGATGCTCTAACATGAGAATGTCCATTGCCATCTCGCCATCTTAGGTGATGTTCATAGACTGCATCTTGAGGTGCAATTCTTTCCATGGCAACTGGAAAATCTTGAAGGAGTCCATCCTCATACTCAATGGTTGTTATTGATCCTGTAGAACCTGTGCAGAACACAGTGCAAACTCCTGTCTTCAATCCACTCTTGCCTACTGTGTCCTCCACTTCATGGGTGATGTCAATCATATCGCAGTTTCCTCTAGTTTCAAAAGCAATGCTATCGTGATGTGTACTCAACTCAATTCACCTGTCCAATGTATATGCACAAAGAACTGAAGCGACACTTTTGTCTTCCGTCAACTCATTACTTCACTGGGCGTTCTATCTTTGACTGCTCGATTAATGCTCGAATTCGAGTTCCCTTATCCAAAAGGGCTTCTTCATTTTCTTGAAGGATGAGAAGTGCTCCGATATGATTTCCCGTGTTAAGAGCACGGACCAAAGACATAACGGCAAGCATGACCTCATCTTGGGTCTTTACTGCGATTTCATCCATCAGTTTGATTGTAGCCTTGACCTGACCTCGTTCTTGTGGGTAGTGCATGAAGCGTGTTTCAAAAACTGTGAAGAAATCCTCAAACGCTTCTTTCAGCTCATTTGCTTCTTTGAAGCCCTCTCCAGACTTAGTTAGCAAATCAATAGCTTTCTCAATCATCTCAGAAGAATTTGTACGCAATGCTTCGAGTCCTGCTGTGCGAATCCAAATCGTAGCTAATTCAGGAACTCCTAGTTCTTGGTAATATTCTGCTGCATTCTCAGCCTTCTCACTCGCCATCCAATGAAATGATTCGTATCTCTCTTTATCCCCAAGTTTCATAGCACATTCTGCAGCCTTACTGTAAAGCTTTGAACCACTCTCAGGGTCTCCAGAGGTTGCTGACTCATCAGCAAGTTCAACATAGAGTTCTAGTGCACGTTCTAGATGCTTCTTTGCTTCTGCTTCATCCCCTGATTCATCCAGAACATCCGCGACTTCTTCAAGGGATACAGCCTGATTCTCTTTATTGCCAACTTTCTCCTCTTTAGCTGCTTCCTGAAGATAGTGGTCGATTACCTGTTTGTATAGTTGCTTTGATTCATATTGCTCCCCCCACTTCTCTAGACACATTGCCTGAAATCTATAGTATTTCATTTCAGATTCTGTGTCATGTTGAGTCTTGGCTTTCTTTGCAAGTTCTCCAAACAGTTCATTTCCGCGTTTGAATGCCCATTTTGCCTTCATGGGACGACCAATCTCAAGAAACATGTTTCCTCCTTTGACAAGAAGTGGAGCCACAGCTTCAGGTGCTCCCTGAGTCTTCAGATACGCTTCAGCTGCCTTGGACATTGCTTGATTTCTTGCTGATGTTAACCTCTGCATCTTGTAAGACTCTTGGGCAGCATCATAGATGTTTCCGGCTCTCTCAAAGAGTTCAGCAGCCTCATACAGTTCCCCTGCTTCCATCATCATTCGTGCTGCTTCAGTTGTTTCTCCAGTGTCCATGATCTGTGCTGCTTCAGCTAGTGCATTGCCTGCAGACAGGTAATCGCCTTTCTCTTTCGCTATATTTGCCCATTTCCGAGCGAGACGAGCAGCTCGATTGTTGATTCTTTCACCGAGCTCATCATCACCACCCGTATAGTACAGCCTGCTGACTTTCCGAAGAAGACCGACTGCTTCAGCGTAATCTTCCTCCTCTTCTTTTGTATCAGCAAGGTTCTCGAGGGCATCTGCAGCCTTGATATTGAGCTCGCTTTTCTCCTGGTCTGATTCCACAAAATCCTGTGCTCTGAAATAGAAATCAGCTGCTCTCTTGTACTCTGTTGCATGTTCCGCAACCTTTGCTGCATCTTTGTTAAGTCGTACAATCTCTTGATAGACCTCTGGCCCTTGGGGGAGGCGTATCAGCATCAAGGTGGCATTATCGAATGCCTTGAAGGCTTCATCTGCCTCATAGACGTCTCGGAAGGCAAGAGCGCTTTCTTCGTAGATCTTTGCTGCTTGCTCATATTCCATCTTTGCAGCGAGACGACTTGCATAGTCTAGAAGCAGCTTTGCTCCTTGCTCTTTGTTGCCTTCTTCAAGGGCTCTTCTTGCCTTTTTCAGAATCTCATCATCGCTAGTCAACGTGGAGTTTCCTCAATACAACCTATATCGTGTTATTCGCTAGGCGTTGATGATACATACGCCTCATAACAGTTTTCGTGATATTCTAGAATCATCGTATTATTCTCAGAACACTCAAATATCAAGATTCTATTGTAGGATATTGGTAGTTGAAACCCATTGAGCGGCGAAGCAGGACTACGGCTTGGACTCATCGGGATTGGGAAGGCTGGGCGGACGCATCTTGCTGCTTTGAAGTCTTTGAAGGATACCGGTCTCTTGAACATTATAATCAATGCACTAAGTGACATCGATAAGAGTAAACTGAAGAAGACTGCGAAAGAGTTCAACGTTCCAGCAGTTTATGGTGACCATGTAGATCTGATTAATGACGAAAATGTCGATATTGTCTACATCTGTACTCCAACAAGTAAACACACAGATATGGTGAAAGCAGCTGCTAAGGCCAACAAAGCAGTCTTCTGCGAAAAACCACTTGCCCATAGTTGCCCGCAGGTCCGAGAATTGAACGCTGTGGCAACAGATTCGTCAGTTCCAACAAGTGCGGGCTTAGCACTAAGGTTTGATCCTTTCCTGTTATATGCAAAGAAACTTGTTGAGAAACATGATTTCGGAAAACCTTTGCTTGCCCATATTCGCGATGACCAGAAATTTCCATTAGACCTAGATGACTATGCACAATGGCGTGGTGATTCCTCTGTTCCAGGAGGTGGTATCCTCTTACATCAGGGTATTCAAGATATTGATGTACTCAACTGGTTCTTTGGTGATATAGTCTGCGTCTATGCCCAAGTTGGTTTCCATGGAAACCACGGAATTGAAGATCAAGCCTCCCTCATAATGCAACATAAGAATGGAACAACAAGCACCCTTGATGTAATATGGCACTGGCTCGAACGCCCCAACGAACGGAAAGTTGAGTTCTTCTTCGAGAAAGGATTCATAGGAATAACATTGGAATTCGGGAATACCTACCTTGACTACCATCTTCGGGGTGAAGAACAAGTTCGAGTACACTCAGAGAATGCCAGAGAGGCTCTCCTCGAGCATCTAAACCTATCCTCGAACAATCTTGCCCTAGATGTCCACAAACCAATCTCAGATGCTAGAATCAACAAACACCTGGCGCTAAGCTACTCTTTCTTGAAAGCAATTCAATCTGAAGAAACTCCTTCACCCAACTTCTTGGAGGCTGTATCTGCCCATAGAATCGTCGATGCTGCTTACGAGTCAGCAAACAAGAAAGTTCCCATTGATATTCTCTAGAGGCCTTTTGGACATCCTTAAGTAGCACTTGAATACCCTCGGAAACGAGTTCAGCGATGCAAGAAATAACCCTCGATCAAGTTGATACATCCAACTATGATGTGATTATAGCAGGCAGTGGTGCTGGGGGTCTCTTAACAGCATTAGCACTGACTGATGAGGGTAAGCGTGTATTAATTCTAGAAAAAGCTGAACGGTTAGGCGGTGTCTGGCATAGCTATTGGGTCGATGGCTTCCGTGTTGATCAAGGACTACATGTCATCACGCGAGTCACACGTGGTGCGTTTGTCAGATTCCTCAAAACTTACCTATCACCACCCCCCGAGTTCGTATTGCATGAAGGTTGGCAATTTCGTGTTCATGATAAAGTCGGCACCATTCCATCCAGTGTTGGAGAGACCTTGCGATGGCCATTGACTGGCTGGAGGGGCCGTTTAGGACTAGTTCGCATCGGAGCGAAGATCAAGACAATGAATCTTGAAGAGATGCAGAAATACAAGGACATCTCATTTCTAGAATTTATGCAGTCAAAGGGTGCAACGAACCAAGTAATGCTAGATGTGATGCAGAGCGCAATCTATATGGCTGCAGGAGTTCCAATCACAGAGGCTTCAGCCTATGAAGCACTCAGGACACTCAAAGATACTGACAAAGAATCATCCAAGCTTGGTTCTGTTAAGAGACTGATATTCGGTTCCGGAGAATATGATGAGGGGTATGTTATTGGCGGGATGGAGGAGCTGATCAAGAGAGTCATTGAAACCATCAATGGCGACTACGTGCTAGACGTTCCTGTGGAAGAGATACATGAACGAGATGGTCTTGTCACTGGTTGCACGGTGGCTGGAAAGACGTTGTCACACAATCGAATTGTAAGTAATATCCCTCTGTGGGCTATGCCTGATATCGTGAAATCTGAGAATGAAGTAACAGTAGATTTCTTCAAACGTTGGAGTGATATGAAACCCACACGTGGAATAACACTCTGGTTAGGTCTCAACAAGATTGTTCTTGGTGACAGGAAGAACAGAGTATTGGTGCACCCCAATCCCAATCGATGGATTGTTTCAATCTCTAGTTTTGACCCGAGTTGTGCCCCCAAGGGTAAGGAACTCATTGGGATTGCCATGATGACAATCCCTGGAAAGAGTAAGGATGAAATGGTCGAGATTATGAAGGGAAATGGACTCGAGAAATACCATCCTGGAATCCTAGATCATGTGGAGATGGAGCATGTCCAGATGTCCTATGCTACACGTGCTGCTCTCATCCCTGGTCAGACTGATCTTGATAGACCAGGACCTCGTACACCCATAAAGGGTCTCTATATTGTTGGTACAGATACTGCAGGCTCTGGTGTGGGTCTCCAACAGGCTGCTCAATCAGCTGATGGAGCAGTAAAGTCACTTCTGGAAGATATCTAACTCAATCACGTTTTGTAGCTTTTATTGAGAACATGAGTGGCACCTTATCCTCGTTCTCAGGTAGGACCCATCTCATGGGTTCTTTTTGAATCATAAAAGGTAGTGCCTTGTATGTTGTCACCGAGAACTCGTGGAAGAAATCGATTGTCAGTCCAGCATCTATCAGAGCGTTGATTATTCTGGAGATTGGGTGGTTCCATTCAAACGATGGAGCACTCCCTGTTTCTGCACCCTCCGATGCGTAGGACCCCTCCGCCTCGAACTTCAACGGCTCTCTTCCTTGGAAATATGGATATCTTACTTGCAGGTCTGCAACATCACTTTCATCGTCAAAGACATAGGCAAAGGGATGGAACTCGAATATGTAGAAGAATCCACCAGGTTTCAAGCTCTTAGAGATAATCTTAGCCCATCCTTCGAGGTCTGGGAGCCATGTCAACACGCCTTCAGATGTGAAAACAATATCAAACATTCCGTCTAGATTCTCAGGGAGGTCATAGATATTGGAACATAAAAAATCGGCATCTATCCCGGCTTCTTTTGTCAACCCTCTTGCGAGTTCGATAGCGTCTGGTGAGAAGTCAACCCCGGTCACTTCTGCACCTAATCTTGCTAGTGACAGTGTGTCCATTCCAAAATGACACATGAGGTGAAGGAGCTTCTTCCCAACGATGTCTGGAAGCTCTTGAATGACAATTGAATCCAGCGTTTGTCTTCCTTTGAGAAACCCCTCAACATCATAGAACTCCGATTTGTAGTGGGCTTTTGCCAATTTATCCCAAAGTTCTCTGTTGGTCTTCAAGTATTCATCCATTTTACGCACATAGATTCATCATGTGTTGGGAACGTAAAGGTTATGTTTGGCCGATGCCGCGCAAGGTTTGACAACAAGGTCAGTTCTCAGGAGTTCCTCCAGATGAAGATGATTGAAATTCGTTGGCACGGTCGAGGTGGACAGGGTGGAGTAACCTCCGCTGAATTACTAGCAAAGGCTGCTTACATCGATGGATACAAGGGTGTCCAAGCATTTCCTTATTTTGGTGCTGAGCGACGAGGAGCCCCTGTCAAAGCTTTCACACGGATTGCAGATGAAGAGATCAATGTCAGAAGTCAGATTTACACTCCTGACATAGTTGCTGTCTTAGATTCATCCATTCTTGACCTGATTGATGTAACAGAGGGTCTCGTGGAGAATGGAAAGGTCATCATTAACACACCAAAGAAACCTGACGAGATTGACCTTCCCATGGGTCACATCTACACTTACGATGGAACTGGAATTGCTCTGAAGAACGGATTGCTCGTTGGTGGACTTCCGGTCATCAATACGACAATGCTTGGAGCCTTCGCAAAGGCTACTGGTCTGGTGAAACTAGAAACAGTCCAGAAAGTAATCTGTGAGAAGTGGTCTGGAAAGGTGGGTGACCGTAACGCACAAGGTGCCAAGGAAGCCTACGACACCTGTACTGATTGAGCTTCAAGCGTACATTCTCTCGTAACCGGGTCGACCTGCACCAGGTTGTTGTCTACGAAGTCCATCAACCTGCTGTGCCATGTCTTCCATTTTCTTTCTTATCTCAGCTGCACTTTCCTTTAGTTCTGCTACATCAACATCTACATTATAGAGCCGATTGAGTGCTTTAAGCAACTGTACAGCTCCTTCAGGGTCAGGGACCATTGCTATAGCTGGTGTGAGCAATGCAAATCCAATCATATCTCTACAGAGGGTTTCAGAAAGTATTGACCCAGCGATTCCTGTAATGATTCCTTTTGTTAGAATCTCCATAGTATCATCTTCTTCTAGGTCACTGATCTTTTCTTCTTCTGCAGCAAACAGTACTTTTCGATCAGAAGGTAATCCTTGAACTGGAATTCCATCCAGAATGACTGTTTCCTTAACTCCTACAGTTGCTCCCCAATCCAGAAGGGCGGAGCTCACCGGGTAAAGCCCATCCTCTGCAACTGGTAGCTCAGCAGTCACTACAAGGAGATTCTTTTCCTTGTGTCCATAAATCCTGAAGGGATGTCTTAGACGCCCATCTAAGAAGACAGCTGCTGAAGGCATGAACCTTGACCTAACGTGGGCAACCTCTTCCATCTCGAATTTCTCAATCAAAGTGTTGGCTGCTATTGTACCAACAACTCCCGCTGAGGGGAAACAGCAAATAAGCAAAGGCTGTTCCATCTCAATCTCTTTTGTCTGTATTACTTGGGCTTCTGGAGCGCCAAGTATCTTAACTGCACAATCTTCGTCCATCTTTCCAGAACCTCTACATGCCATCAATCGTGATAGAATATTAAGCTTGGGTCAAACTGGGTCAAAGTGAATAAACACTGACTTGACTTCTTCCAGCTTCTCCATTATCTTCTTCTCAATAGCGTCAGCGAACTCGTGACTCTCGGTGAGTGTCATCTGACCCGGTATTTTACAATCTAGCAACACGGAAACCCCCACACGCTCCTCACGTATTTTTGCATCTAGATAATTCACAGGTGGTGAGAATTCAGACACGATTTCCTTGACTGACTCTATTATCGCTGAGGCCTCTGAGGTTATGTCTTCAGCTTCGTCTTTTGTCATGGTTGTTTCTAGGTGTAGAGTCACCGAGTTAATAGAATCTCCAACAATTTCCCTTAGACGTTCTTCATACTGCTCAGATACCGAATGAGCCTCTTCCAGAGTTAGATCCGCTGACATCTCAAGATCTGCAGCTATATCGATATAATCTGCAATCTCGAAAACACGAATGTTGTGTACAGTTTGTACCTCTGTTAATCGTCGGGCAATGATCTGCATCTGGTCATAGATGTTTAATTTGGAATACTTGGATACATCACCATCAGCCGGTTCTATGTGCACAACAACATCCACTCTCGGTGCCAGGTCCATAAGTTTCTTCTCAATAGACTCGGCGATGCTATGTGCCTCTGCTGTTGCTATATTCTCATCAATAGTGACAACGATATCTGCGAACAACTCAGGTCCTGAGTGCCGTGCACGTACACGAGTACATTCAACAACTCCAGTCACATTAGTAACTCTCTGAACAATGTCTTCCTGCAATCCTTCCGGAGCTCTGTCTGTTAATGCATCGAAAGTTCGTTTACCAAGTCTAGCTGAAACTACGAAAATGATGACTGCAACTCCTATAGCTGCGATAGGGTCTGCAATTGGGATGTCTATCCAGACGAACCCGAGACCTAGTAGCACTACAATTGAGCTAATCATATCTGTTCTGAAATGAAGTGCATCTGCCTCCAGTGCTTGACTTCCATGTTTCTCTGCTGTTCTATAGAGTGTCCTACTCTGCCAGAAGGTGATGATGACACCTATCATCATTACAATAATACCCCAAACAGACGCTTCTGGCCAGTCTTGAACCTCGATTCTGTGCCATGCTTCAATTACAATCCAAACTGATGTGATCCAGAGGATGATGGTTTCGGCAAATGCTGCAAAGTTCTCTATCTTTCCATGTCCATAGAGATGGTCCTCATCAGGTGCTTTGGATGCTCTTCTTACGGCAATCAGGGTTATTCCTGCTGCCGCAAAATCAAGACCACTGTGCAAACCTTCCGATAGAATACCGAGTGAATTTGTAAGTAGCCCAGTGACTAGTTTGAGAATAGTCAGAAATGCAGCAGCTAGGACTGACCAACCAGCAGCTTTCTGAACTTCCTTTCTTCCTTCAGTCACTTGATTCATCAGAGCCACATAGAATCGCCAACAGATGCTGGATATAATGATTCCTAAAGCCCTCACCTTCTAGGGTAATGTTATATCGCACCCAATCGTAAATGAAGATAAGCGTGGACTTGGGACCTTCAAGAAACCCCTAGACTCGTGCATACTGGTGTACTCCATGAAATATCGTACCGAAGACATTATGCCTCCCCCTATTGTCAAGCTTGCTGAAGCAGCTAAGAGATTCATCAAGTCACCTGGTTTTCTGAATCTAGGCCAAGGAATACCCGGCCACATACCACCTGATGATGCACTTGCTACATTGAAGGACCGAATCGCTCATCCTGCCACACATGTCTATACACCGGATGAAGGACTAGTTGAATTACGAGAGGAACTAGCACTCTACTTGCGTCAGAAATCTGGGATTGATGCTAATCCTCAAGATGAGATCATCATTACTGCAGGAGCGAATAATGCATTTCTGGGTGCAGTTCTGACTCTTGTCGAACCAAAACAAAATGTCATCATGCCATCACCCTACTACTTCAACTCTGTTATGACAGTGAATCTCCTTGGAGGAGAGGTCAAAGAAGTGCCAGTTGATAGTTCGTTTCAACCTCGAGTAGAGGATGTTGAAGCGGCTATCGACAAAGATACAAGGGCAATTTTCATGATTTCGCCAAACAACCCAACTGGCGCTGTATATGAGCAACGAACCCTTGATGGTATTGTCGATCTTTGCATTCAAAATGACATCATGCTGATTTCTGATGAAACATATTCACGCATGGTGTTTGATGATGCTAAACACTACAGTCCACGATCTCGCCGTGATGCAGAAAATCATGTAGTAACCTTGGGTAGCTTCTCGAAAGACTTTGGTATGAGTGGATGGCGTGTTGGGTTTACCATTGGTCCCTCAGAATTCATCAAAGAGTTTCTCAAGGTACAGGATTCTGTAACAATCTGTGCACCCACTGCAGGCCAGATGCTCGCCTTAGAAGTGATGAAGAAAGGTCTAGACACAGTGGATAAGGAGATTCAGCGGTTAAGTCGCCTTCGCGACCTGGCATATCTTCGCATGCGAGAGATTGATGCTCTAGAGGAGATATACACAAAGGGAACATTCTATCTCTTCCCACGAGTTAAGGGATGCACTGATTCTCGGAAGCTTGTTACGGATATCCTCCAATCTACTGGAACATTGATTCTGCCGGGTTCGATCTTTGGTGAAGCTGGCGAAGGTCATGTACGACTCTCTATTGGACCACTAACTCCAGAGGCTGTGGATGAGGCGTTTGACCGATTGAACGGTTTTTTCAATAAGAGCTAATGGTACTCGTACATCTCCCATTCCCAGTCAGTGACAATCTGACTTGTGTAGACACGCCACTCCTCTCTCTTCAAACGGATATAGGACCTCATGATGTCTGGACCGACAGCACTCTTAATTACTTCATCGTTCTCCAAAGCTTCGAGAGCCTCATCGAGAGCTGTGGGTAGGATTAGGATTCCTAGGTTGTTTCTTTCATCATCGGTCAAATGAAAGATGTCCTCACTTCGGGGTTCTGGAGGAGTCAACTCTCTCTTGATGCCATCCATCCCTGCCGCGATTATTGCTGTAAAGAGAAGATATGGGTTTGCCGTAGGATCTGGGGAACGAAACTCAATTGCTGCATTGTCACCAGAACTAAACATAGGAACCCGAATCAGTGCTGTTCTATTCATCAACCCCCATGTGATATACACAGGTGCTTCATGATGTGGAATAAGGCGTTTGTATGAATTGATTGTTGGATTTGCAAAAGCTGTGATTGCGGGAGAATGTTCAATCAGTCCCGCGATGAACATCTTTGCAGTTTCAGAGAGTTCTGAGGTGTCTTCCACTCCAAACAGGTTCTTGTCACCATCCCAAAGCTGCAGATGACAGTGGAGACCATTGCCTGCCTGACTCTCGAACGGTTTTGGCATGAAGGTAACATCCACTCCCTGATTCTGAGCAATCGACCTAGCGAGATTCTTGAAAATCAGAATGTTATCAGCCATCTTCATCGCATCAGCAAATGCCAGTTCAATCTCTTGTTGTGCCTCACCCACCTCATGATGTATCACGCGTGGTTTAATCCCCAAATTTCTTAGTGCTGATGAAATCGTGAGAAGTATATCCATCCCTGGGCTCTTTGGATATGTATCAGCATATCCCGCTTCATCGAATGGTTCTCCATCTGGAGTAATTAGATGGAACTCGGGCTCAATCTTGACCTTCAATTGCATCTTTCCAGGTAACAACTCTTCACAGGTTTTCTGGAGAAGACCTCTTGTGTCAAGTGAATAGAACTCCTTTCCTTTTGCCACCTTTTCTCTGACGAAACACATAGCTGCGGCTGTGCGGTGTGTAACGAAGGGTAGTTCGATTAGTGATGTCGAATCCGGTTCCAAACGTAGGTCTGATGATTCGACTTTAGCTAAACCAGTTACTGAGCTTCCATCGCAACTTGTTCCTTTCTTCATAGCTGGATCCTTTGCAACCTCCTCTATCGTTTCCGCAGGTTTGCACGGTACGATCATTGCTTTCATTCTGCCTAGAAGGTCAGGGAATCTTAGCTCTATGAATTCAATTTTCTCTGACATGGCAAAACCCCCAGGGACTTGCTTTCTTCGTTCGGGCTTGCTTCCGTTTAAAGGTCTTGGTTTATCCCCAAAGTTCATTGTACCATGCTTGAGCTGCGTCACCTAGCTCAAGTCTGATAGACCCACTGGCGACACTGACCTCTTCTCCCTCTTTGATTTCGAAGTTCAATCCAGATATCCTGATTGCTTTCTTCTCGAGGTGGACATTTCCGATGTTGCGAGCGTGCATAGTTACGACTCTTTTACCCCCATCCATAACAAGCAACAAATCATGATACAATACATTGCACTTTAGTTTGAACTTTTTATCCTTAAAAGATCCCAAATGGATTTCAAGATTGATGAATTCTGCTTTCACGTTCTCTGCATTCATCGGGTTCACAACCTACAGATGCTACAAGCCGTCTTATGAACTTCATTATCAGGATAATCGAATCCGGAAGACAGATAGTCATTCACAACAGTGGATTAGGTGAAACTGATGAAGAAAGGGCTCCATATTGGCACAAGTGGTTGGTCATATGAAAAGGACTGGAGAGGTACCTTCTATACCTCCGGAGGGCCTATGCTGAAGTATTATCTCTCCTATTTCCAAACAGCTGAGATCAATTCAACATTCTATGCTCTTCCTAGACCCAACTTCATCAAGCATCTCTCCTCTCTTGATGAGAGTGTTTTCTTCACGGCCAAACTTCCGAAAAAGGTCACACACGACAATCGACTTAACCTTCAGGGTGAAGGTGGTGAAACTCTCGCAGAGTTCTTCAGACTCCTAGAACCAATCCGCAATCGAGTTCCAGTTCTCTTGATTCAGTTGCCTCCTTGGGAAATATCTACGATGGGCGATTTAGAGACCTTTCTCTCATTCCTCGACACTTCATTCAGATATGCTATCGAATTCAGAAACGAAACCTGGTTGAATAACAGGGTCTGGAATCTGCTGGAAGACTATGGGGTTGCAAATGTCATCGTTGATGAACCAAAGCTCCCAATCGATCTCAGAATAACGGCTGACTTCTCCTACATACGTTGGCATGGTCATGGAGAGAATCCTTGGTTCAATTACCGGTTTTCAGTGGAGGAGTTGGAAGCTTGGGTGCCTCGTCTAGAACAGGTCACCGAGAGTGTTGAAACCACCTTTGGCTATTTCAATAACCACTTTGCTGGAAATGCACCACTCAATGCGTTACAAATGTTATCATTGCT
>JASFEF010000015.1:0-27361 GCA_050124975.1 Candidatus Thorarchaeota archaeon
ATGATGTCCTCTGGACGCAATAAAACCTCCAACGCCCATCCAATGGGATAGACGCGTCTCCTCTTTCAGCGTTCTCCACGGGTTTGTGATTAGATTCGGTCAACTTACTGTCTCTATTAAGCATTGTGCAAGAATTGTACCAAAATGCCCTATTCATTTTTCCCCATCATCCAATGTACAGGTCGAGAAAGTTCAGATGAGGAAAAAAAGGGCGGATATCGCTTTTTGAGAAACAAGAAAGGATATGAATGGCAGAACAGGTCGATGTGTAGGCAAATACACCATCTTTTGAAATAGTTTTCTAAAGTATCTAACATCTAATGAGACAGTTAGTTAGCAACCTTGAAGAACAATCACCCACGGACCATCTTCTTGATCGTGTCTACAACCTCATTCACCATGATTATGGCTCCAATCATCTCCACCTTGGGCTCCTCACCATGCGAGTCACCAACCTCTCTCGCAACTCGTGTCATTGATCGACCAAGACTTTCGATGAGTGCAACCAAAGCTTTCTTGCCACCATCGCTCTGATTGCTTGACTCAACCTGTGATATCAGTTCAACCAAATCGGAGATCACACTATCAGAGACCTCGGATGCAGTCTCAGCCCTTCGAGCGAGGTCCTCCCATTTAGTCTGAGCTTCCTTCAGTTTGCTGGAGAGTTCAGGAACAATGCTGTCATCTGCAGCAGTAGGTCTCACAACACCCTCGGCAGCTAGGCGAAGGTCAGCTATCTCTGATTCTAGTGATTGGATGAGTGCGTCCTTCATCTTAATTTGTTCAACCAGCCCCTCGTCTGGAGCTGGAGCAGCAGAGGAAGAAGTCTTCAGTTGCTCCTCCATCAGTGCAATAGAGGTTTCGCGTTCACCAACCTCAGCCTTGATGTTTTCAAGTTCACCCTGCAACGCGGTGAGTGATTCTTCCTTCTCGGATACAAACTCATTGAGCCTCTTATTCTCTGCCTCTAGCTTTTGGAGTTCATCTTTAGATGTCTTTGATTCATCCTTCATGCTCTTGACTTCATCTCGCAGAGCCAAGAAGTCGGGATCAGGGGGAGAAATCACATAATATGCAATGAATGACAGAATCACGACAAAGCCCGCCACATACAGGAGAGAGCTATAAATGGACCCGAAGAAGATGTCAGTTAAAAGTTGCAAGAAGTGTCCAAAGGTAGCTGCGGAACCAAAGCCAAACATTGTTCCAAAGGTAGCGTACAGAACAGCAATCATTGCCACACCGGTAGCGAGGATTCCAATTAGTAACATGGAGTTACGTTTCCTGGAGTCTTGTGGCAAATGTCTTTGATAGAGAAACATCAGTACTGCAAGTGCTAGTAATGGTACAACATAGGGAAGTGTTGCAACAATGTCATCCATTGGGGCTACAAATTCAACAAGCATCTCGTATCCAACAGATGTCAAGTAACCAGTCATTGAGAATCCTCCTGTGTGACGCAGGATGTGAAGCGTGTTGGAGGATAAAACTATTCTTTGTATTGGTTTGTAATATAGAGAGGCGTGTCCGGCAGTTCAAAATCCGGACAGAGCCTTGATACTTAACTAATTTCTCCAGAGAGCAGCCTTCTCAGCCTCGTGATCGGTAACAGCGATCTCTAGTGCTTTGAGGAGTCTTGTCGCCTCATCAACTGAGAGGAGAAACGAACCCTTGATATTTCGGTCCTCACCAATCGAGAGTCGTATTTTACCATCGTTGACCCAACCCTCAGATGTCTGCTCAGGCATGGCAACCTGAATTTCCATCCAAGTCCTTCGGGTTTCCTTGGTTTCACGGTCCTCAAAGAAGTGCTTTAGCTGAAGGCGTCGCTCATATGCGTGTGGTTTTGCACCCATCTTATTGATACACTCCGTTCTGGGGCAGACTAAGTGTCCAGCCCTCAGTATTACATAGTCGCGAAGCAATTTACCCGCATCTCTCGGAGTTTCCGAGCTATCCCTCTCTGAGCAACTAATGCAAGAAAGCACTCAAGAAAACCCTTATCTTATGTCTGGAGGTCGTGCGATTGGAAGGACATTCTAAAATGCCAGCTATCCACAAAGTCCATCATCGACGTGTTGTTGCCGTCTTTCTTCTAGTCCTCATGATTACACCTGTTGCTATATTCTCAGGGCAAGTAGAAGAATCAGTAGAAGACACACCAGTTCTAATCGGTGCAAGCCTTGCTGAAACTTTGACTACCATGGACCCTGATAGTCGATTATCAGTAATTGTGGAGTTCCCTGAAGGGACATCATCTGATAAGATGGTAGAAGCAATTTATTTGGCAGGATTGGAAAGTGTCCAGATACGATATGCGTTTCGTCTGATTCCAATGATTTCTTTATCAATCAGAAGTGATGAGTTTCAAGCTCTTGCGGACATTCCCCGTATCGAGGAAATATCTCTGAATCAGGAAAGGCAGTATATTGACACAGTCCGACAAGAAACCTACATTCCTGCTGAAAATGGAGATAGATATGTTCACTTTGATTCAATTCTTGCAGCAGACCTGATGTGGGATGAAGGTTTCAATGGCACTGGAATGACCATAGCTGTATTGGACAGTGGCGTTTGGAGCGACCATCCAGACCTCAAAGATCGGTTGATTGGATTCAAGGACTTGATTGGCAATGACGATGATATGAACGCCGCAGACGGAATAGAAGCCTACGATGACAATGGACATGGAACAGCATGTGCATGGATAGCAGTAGGCGATGGTACTGCTAGTGGAGGTGTCCTCAAAGGAGTTGCTCCCGGAGCTAATCTGTTAGCTATCAAGGTACTCGATGCTTCAGGATCGGGTGAGGATGATATCATTGCTCAAGGGATTGAGTTTGCGGTTCAACAGAATGTGGATGTCATAAGTATCAGTTTGGGTGGAGAATGGAGTGATAATGCATTTCTTGTTGAGCCTTCACTGGATGAGATTGAGAATGCCGTATCAGCAGGAATATCTGTGGTTGTGGCCGCTGGAAATTCTGGACCAGCAGCTCTTACAATCAATTCTCCGGGTATAGCAGAAAAAGCTGTCACTGTTGGTTCCTCATATGAAGACACCGGGATTGTTGCATTTAGTAGCGTTGGGCCTGTGTTGAGGACATCATCTGATCCTATTGGATACACTGCAAAACCAGATGTTGTAGCCCCAGGGTATCAGGTTGTTTCTGGTAGAGGGAACAACGTCGACCCTATTGAGTATCAACCCTACAATGTTAGTCAATATGGATCGAGTTATACTCGCTGGTCTGGAACTTCAGCATCAACACCGATGATTGCAGGCATGATAGCACTTCTTGCACAAAAGCATCTAGCACTCACACCTATTAAAGCGAAAGCTGCCCTGATGAGTACAGCCACGGACCTTGGAAATGACCCAATGAGTCAGGGTTGGGGTTTGGCTAATGTATCAAGAGCATCTCATCTTCTATCTAATTCTTTAGGGGACATAACCCTGATGACTCCTCGAAGTCTTCCTACTCTTCCATGGAGTCCACAGGTCTTGATTATCGGAGATGATCGCCCACCTCAGAATGTGACGGTTATATCAACAAAATCAGTAGGTCTTGTCAATATCATAATATCAGGAAATGCGAGTCAGTTTGTGGAAACAAATGTAGATCAGATCTCAATATCTACAGGGTATTCGCATTTTGGGTTTGAGCTGACTGTGCCAGAGGATTTGCCACTCTCAGCGGCAGGTGTATACACAGGTCATCTCAATCTAACACAAGGTTCTGACGTGGTTGCATCAATCGAAATCACATACAGTATCACCATCTTCGGTGGGAGGATGATGGTGGACATGGAGCATCACTCTACTGGTCAGTCGGGAGATGTTGACGACCCATCATATTATGGCTACTTCACAGAATATTTGAGAGACCAGGGGATGGTTGTGTCCGAGTTTGGTGATGCAGAGGACATAACGAGGAGTTTCATTGACCTGAGCACTATCTCAAGTGCAGATGTTTTCACAATCATGGACACCGAAACCTCATACTCCGAGAGCGAGATTTCAGCACTTCATTCATTTGTTGAGAACGGAGGAACTCTGCTTGTGTTCTCAGAATTCTACGATCCAGCCATTCAAGAAGCTTCATTTGCTCTCAATGATTACAATCTCATTCTTGAACCGTTTGGCATTCAGTGTGAAGCTCGGGGAATAGGAATTGGTATTGGCGATACTGGATTAGTCTATGGAACCAACTTCAGCGGGTATGTAGAGAGTGATCCGTTGATGGAGGGTGTGAGCAACCTGTATGTCCACCTTGGCAGCACACTCCATGTTGACCCAAGCTTATCCAACGCCAGGGGTCTGTTTTGGGAGGACGCTGAGAGAACTCATGCCATTGTTGCTACAGCTGAATATGGTCGCGGACAAGTCTACGTCATATCAGATGGATCAACCTTGTACGATAACATCCTTTTTGATGCAATCAATAATGGTGCTGACAATCTGAGACTGTTAAGAAATCTAGCAACAGCTATTGTTCCCTCATCTCCAAGGATATACGATGTTGAACTAAACATTGGTGAGTCCGGACAAGAATCAAACGTCACCGCATATGTCTTCGATGATGATCTTGTCGATGTTTCTATGAGTGTTATTGGACCCTCAGGAATCAATCTCACAGGATCAATTACAGAATCGTTAGGCTATAGGTTCTCAACATCCTTTACTTTCTCAAGCGGCGGATTCTACTCTATCCAAGTTGAGGCCACTGATTCATCTGGAAATGTAAGATTGTTCCAGAAGACATTGCTAGTTCCAGTTGATGCAGCTGATGATATTCTGGTGCTCACAGTAATCTATTCACTTCTGGGAGTAGTTGGAGTCGGACTAGGATATGTCTTGCTCACAAGAATTAGAGGCAGAAGAAAACCACCTCAACGACCGATAGACCCGCAACCTGTTGAGGATGAGTGGGAGCTTCCTCCGCCCTCTATTGAATAGGACCGAAGGTAGATTCAAGGTATTCACGCAGTCGTGCATGCCTTGGTTTCAAAAGTGGTCGGTCTTTGAGTTTGACTCCTGATTCAACCCGCTCAAGTATCTCATACCCAAGACGAGCCCCCATACGTGGTGCAATGACTTGACCTCCAATGAGCTGTCCACTGTCAGAAGTCACCAAGGCAACCTTTGTGAATTCTGTAGTGTCTTCGAAATATTGAACAGAATTCTTGATTCCAGATTCACCGGCTGTTGTGGAAGAGTGCCCTATTACCACGATATCAGTTTCGAAAATTCGGTCATATTGAAGACGACGGTAAGTGTCATCATACTTCTTGGAACCCCCTGCAATTGCAACACCAGCTTGACGACCTGCGCGAGCGGCAGTACTGCCGATTGGAAGAAGGAGTGGCGTTCCAGTGAGAGAGTCCTTCATCTCAACACAATCTCCAACCGCGTATATTTCCTCGATTGAGGTCTTCATCATCTCGTCGACAACAATACCCCCAAGGCTCCCAATCTTAACTCCAAGTTTCTTGGCAAGTGAAACATTAGGTCGGACTCCAGTCATGAAAAGAACTGCATCAGTGGGTATTTTCTCATCACCAAGGGAAATACCTTCAACCTGTTTGTCTCCGAACACTGACGAAGGGGATTTACCAACATGTACATTCAGTCGGCTTGACAGTCTCGACTGAAGTTCAATGCTCATAGGTTCTTCCAACTGCTTACGCATTAGCCGGGATCGAACAATGAGATGAACATCCTTCCCAAGTGCGAGTAATCTTTCAGCAGTTTCAAGACCACTAAAACCAGCACCAACAACGACTATGGACTGCATACCAGATAATTGGGATCCTATCTTACTTGTATCAGCCATGGTCTGTATCGTAAAGACGCCTTCGAGGTCAGTACCAGGAAGGTTTGGTACAGAGGGAACACCACCAGTAGCCAGCAATAGCTTGTCATACTTCAGAGTCTTTTTGCCACCTGGACCCTCGATTTCAATCTCCCTCGATTTCGCATTTCCACCAGTAACCTTCCAACCAGTGATTAATTCAACACCCTTCTTTGCGAGAGCATCAAATGACCAGTCTTCTATTTTGAGATCGTTCGTGTCTGGGAACTCAAGTGCCATTGAGGCCCCTGGTTTTCGGTGTGACTCGAGAGTTTCCTCTGTGATTAGTGTGACTTCAGATTTTGAATTGAACGTCCGAGCTGTGACTGCTGCAGCAGCTCCACCAGGACCATATCCGACAACAATTAGTTTCACTCAAGATCACCCCTGCGACGGTTCATTATCACCAGTACTCCACCACCCACAACAACAATCGCAGCAATCACCGCTAGTAACGTGTAATCCTCAACTATTGTTAGTGTGGCGAAATTCATCACTGTGTCAGGTACACTCTGCCCTATAGCGATTGCGTATACTTCATGTGAACCAATCTGGAAGTATGAAGGTGAGATTTCGAACGGGTATATTCCAGTCCCACTTGACAAAGTAAAGTTGAGCCAACTTCCGACTTCTGATTGAAACGCTACATAGACTAAGGAAGCAAGGGAGAATCCCTCTAATACGAGCTCACCAGTGATGAGCTCGTTATGCAGAAATCCGACATGAACAACATCTCTGTCTAGAGTGGCGCTTGTAAACACCAGAGCCGGTCCGATATGAGTTGAAAGAAATAGAAGTGGAAGAAAGAGAGTATAACTCTCTGATGATATATTCATCAGTAGACTGTTGATACTGTCCGTTCCGAAAAGGTCCTCAGGAATAGAGATTGTGAAATCGCTATCTCCAGTCCTCGATGATGTGTTGAGTTTTGTGAGTGGGCCATCAACAACAGACCAACCAACATTCTGCAAAGCTAACTCACTGTCACGATCTAGTGTTGTGACATGAACCAGCATCATACCATCATTGAACTCCATAGAGAGGCTTTCCATAGTAGGCAGCAATGTATCCAAGAGTGTTCCAGGACCCGCTGTGTCTACATCTGACAGAGAGGAGTTGTGAGTGCTGATTGAGATGTTACCCCGAGTCCCAGGTATGATGCCCTCCACCCTTAGAATCATAGTAGTGGAATCAGTCCAAAACTCTGCAACTTGAGATGATAGAGTATAATCGCTTCCTGTCCATTCGAACACTTCTGCCGCACCTCCAGTCACATTGACAACGATATTTGCACCATTTTCACCAGTGCCTACATTCGAGTCGTTATCCCATGCAACAGTGAATACGTTTGTACCTTCAAAGTCAGGTGTATCTCTCATTGAAACGGCAAATCCTATAGTGTCATTATCTAGGAAATATTTTGTCGAAGTCACATCGAGGTTTCCATTGATTCCTAAATCGATTGAATCTTCGAAGAACTCATCAACGCCAAACCAATCAGAGGATATCGATCCAGCACTACTTGGGGAGTCAAGCACTTGAGTGACGGCCCATAAGGCGTTTACTAAACCATGGCCCCAAGATGGAGTAGCTGACTCGAAGTGTAACGTTTTATTTCCAGCTCCATTAACAAGGACAGAGTAATCCAACCATGCTGAGTCTTGGCCAGAAGCTTGACGAATGAGTGCAAGAACGCCTGCAACATGGGGTGATGCCATACTGGTTCCGCGTTTGTCGGTCCATAAGGGAGCTGTCAAGGCGTCTCTAGCAGCTCGAATGTTTTCACCCGGAGCAGCTACGGTTGGCTTTGGAAACCCATCAACTCTAGGACCTTTACCTGACGAGCCCATAATCCCTGATGTCGACTCGCTATATGCAGTAACTGTGATAGCAAAGTCAGCAGTACTTGGGGAACTGATTGTTCTCTCCAAATCTATGTAAGTTGTGAAGCGCAAATTGGTTTGGTCCCAATCCCCATCCCAGGCAAATCCATCAACCCACACCGTGTCGCCATTCTCATTTGAAACAGTGATGTTCCATACTCCGTTAGCCCAATGATGATCATCAATCGAGATCTGCACTATCAGATTGTTGATGCCGCGGATACTGACATCAGCAAACACATAGGCTGAGAGGTTCTCGGTGTCTAATGCCCATGATGACTCAGCAATTGTGGAGAAAGCACCGAGGTCTATTGGGTCACCATCAGGAGGTGTCAAAATGACATGCTCATCGTCGTCCTGAGAGTGCCATAAAAGACTCAGGAACGAGTAGTCGGGGGGGCTTGACACTTGCATCATTGCAGTACCTATACCCCCTGGTTCAGCAGAGAAACGAGTATGCTTGTTGTCATCTCCAAGATTTCCAGCGGCAGCGACTGTCATCAAACCGTATCTCAGAAAAGCTTCCGATACTGCAAGGTCCTCCAAGTCAGTCCCATCCAAGAAACCAAGATAGGATGAGAAGGACATGTTGATTATGTCTGCATCATTCTCAATTGCAAAGTCAATCGCATCCAAAATATCAGAAGACTGTAAATCACTTCGGATGATCATCAAATCAGCCCCAGGTGCAACACCAACATACGAGGTCATTCCAACCTGACCTCCAGCAATCGTTGAAGCCACATGTGTTCCATGACCGTGATAGTCATCCACTGCTACTGCTTGTGTAAGATTGACTCCCCTAACGTATACATTGGAGTTAATCTGATCGTAGAGCATGGCGAGTTTAGGTACATCAAGAAGGACCACATTCTCGGTTGCAAAAGTTATCACATTGTCATCATTAGCATCAATACCACCAATCCAACGGTCCCCAGAAGCATAGCTGAATCCAGCGATTCCATCAGCGTTGATGTACATATAATCAGAGGCATAGTTGAAGTTGGGACCAACATTTGTATCAACAATAGCTCTGATTGGTCCTTCTCCGGGATCCTCTGTCGAGTCACCATTTAGGTCAACATAGTAATCTGGTCCATCATCACGAATCTGGTACTCGCCTGGTGATGCACGCCAGAAGCTTGGATGAGTCCATAAAGCACCAGTATCAAGAACTGCAACTAAGACTCCAGAGCCATTCACATCACCGCCATCCTTGTTGAGATTTGTCCAGACATCATCAGCTCCAATTGCCGGAACAGAGGATGTGAGGGATGGAACATATTGCTTGGTTCCTGAGGTGGCTCGTACTAACCCTATTTCAGAAAGAGCGTCTAGTGAATTGATATCATTGACTTCCACAGAATAGATCCTACCTACATTGACGACTGAAGATCCTCGGCGGACAAAGTTGATACCTAGACTCTCAGCTTTCTGAATCTCAGTATTTGTCAAGGGGTTCTCAAATTCAAGAAGGGCACTGGCACTGCTAGATGATGATTCCACCTCCATTCTCAGTCGGGATTCAATCAAAGGTTCACGAACACCATCAATGAGAGTTAGTTCAAGGCGTGCGACAGTTGAAACTGGAGTAACAATCAATGGAATTAGAAGAATTGTCAGGATAATATATCTATAGTTCATTGGAGTCCCTCTGTGGTGGGTAAAATGATGTTCTCATTGCTCACTTGATATGCTTTTGTGTTAGAGAATCATACTGCATTAAGATTCCGATGAACACCTATAGGAGGTTTACCAAAACACCCAATACGAGAATCGAATAAGCATGAAACAAGCGTGGATATTTTGAGTTCAAAGAAAGTTCCTCCCGAATTCGCAAGTCTACTTAGTGATGACCAAATACCATGGGAGGATATCGCAGCGAGTGCGAAGTCGAAACGCAAGAAGGGAGTTAGTAGTTTTGAGGTGTTCACTGATATCGCAATTAGTCTTGCTACAAAAGAGAGCATGAAGGATAATCCCAACCAAAGCATCCTAGTTCTTGGGCTTCATGCATGTCTTGTTCGAGGGAGATTGGCGGAAGCTTTGTTTCTGTCTACAGATTCCAATGACATCGGTGTTCTCAGTCTACGAGCAATAGTTTTGTTCGTTCTTACTGATGTGGATGAACTCAGACATGTTGTGAGTAAGCTTGATTCAGACATCACAGAAGAATCAGCTCCGACGGACCAAGTTAAACTAAGCACAGCACGAGTATTGTTGGCAGCTGCTGAAAGGGACACAAGTGTCATAGTATCTATAATGGAATTTGACAATCTACTGGAAGAAAACCCCGAACAGGTCGAAGAACCACTAATCGAAACCATGTTCACACTCTATGTGGTTGGAGCCCTCTTATTTGAGGTTGGAGAGATTGCTCGTTCATCGAGAATCGCAGACACACTAGCTGATATGGCGAAGTCCAAAAAACACAGGATGTTCAAGGCACTAGTAGAAAATCTTAGAGGTCATTTCTATAATTATCAGGGAGATTTAACCAAGGCTGAAAAACACTATCTCAAGCTTCAGAAGATTAGCGAGGACATGTCATTCCAACTAGGTATAGCAATGGCGTTGAATAATCTAGGGACTCTCAAAATCAACTCATTGCAATTTGAGGATGCTTTGAATCTGTTCCAGAAATCGTATGAGATGATGGAAGTCGAATCCACAAAGATAGTGAGTCTAGCTAATCTAGGGGAGATATGTTCGGTTCTTGGCAAGTACAAAGAAGCGGAGGACTATCTCAAGGAAGGAATTCGGCTAGAGAAGAAGAACCAACGCGGTACCATAGAAGTCTTCACTTGGTATGTTGTTGTCTTATCAAGAACTGGACGTCTAAAGGAAGCTACCAATTACCTAGAAATGGCTGCGGAAATTGCAGACAGTACCGAAAAGCCCCTCCAGAAATGTGCATTTCTATTTTCAAGAGGCATCTATGAAGCAGAGTCCAACAGACTCGATGATGCGATTCAAACCTTCGAAGAACTCCTTGTAATAGCTAAGGAAAATGATGCCTTTGAGTTTCTCATCAGGAGTGAACTTGAGCTTGCCTCAACGTATGTAAAGGCATACATGCAATCAGAATCAGCGGATCATATCTCAAAGGCAGCATATCATCTGAATGACCTAATCAGCCTAGCGGATGAACAAGGTCTTCAAGCATTACATGCTGAGGCTTTACTAATCAGAAGTGACATGTACACATTGGCAAATCAAAGAACTGAAGCCAAGAATGATCTGGAGAAAGTTATCAGCGTTGCAGCTGACATTGAAGACTCAAGGCTATCAAGACATGCACAGGCGAAACTGAAAATCATTACATCAGATGAAGCAGCCATCTTGAAGCTGGAACGAGCAAATCTGACAAAATCGCTTGACCGTCTAACAGGCTTCAAACCACCTGTAAGTCGACCAAAAGCAGTACCCACCCCAAATCTTCATTCATTGATTGTGTTGGATAGAGGATCGGGTTTGCCAGTTTTTGTCTACCACTTTGATGCCACACTTGAAATGGACAGTTCAATTCTTGGGGGATTCATATCTGCAATCACTGCTTTCTCAGATGAGCTTCTTGGTGACAAAGCGCTCTTGAGATCTATTAATCATGAAGGTTTCACTGTCATGATGGAATACACATCAGAGAGGATAGTTACCTTGATTGCAGATGAGGAGACTTTCGATGTCAGATACACGCTCCGGACATTCGGAGACCGTTTCAATGAAGAGTATCCACTAGACTTGGACACACGTGGTATCGATACAAAGGAGTTCTATGGAGCAGACAATCTTGTCAAGAGAGTGTTCTCAGGATCCGGCATTGCGCAAGCTGAATAGTGTTTGGAGATAGGGCTTATAACCAGTCATGAGGAAGAAGAGAGCACACGGAGCATAACAGATGACAACCCCAGATGAGATTCTCAAAATCCTATTGAAAGGAGAGAATCGAAATACCGAGTTCAAGAGGAAACTCACTCGAGCAGATCTTAAGACAGATAGAAGACAGAAGTTAGTCACACGTATTCGTTTTATGACACATGAGAATCCATTTGAGGGACTCTTCCTGATTGGTATTGAGGATATTGGAGGGAAAGAGTGGAAAATACATGGAATATCTGAGAACGCTTTGAAAACATCAGAACGGGTTCTTGCTGAGCTTTGCGAAGAAGCAGCTGTTGAGATTGTTGAGGAAGAACAGATTGAAACGCCTCAGGGCATGGTTGGTTCTTTTCTTCTGAAAAGACTCGCTATTCCTGAAATCAAAGAAACTTGCTCAATCAATGTTGCAGGTAGAGTTAATTCAGGTAAATCAAGTCTAATTGGAGCATTGGTGACGGGACGTCCAGATAATGGAAGTGGGAGTGCAAGGTCATTCCTCCTTACACATCCTCAGGAAATCACACGAGGGCAAACTGCAGACATTCATCTTGCATTCATGGGATTCGACAATGAAGGCAACACCGTGTATCCTGAGAATCCTCTTAGCAAGGAAGACTCAGCTAGGGTCCTTGACCAATCAGTTAAGATAATCACCTTTTTTGACGCACCAGGTCACAAAGAGTACAGCAAGACAATGATTAGGTCTATACTCGGTGCTGATGCACAATATGGTCTTGTTCTAATCCCAGGTCCTGAAGAGGCAAATCTGATTCGACAGGAAGAGAAGAACTATGGGGTTCCAAGACTTGACGAGATTACTCGTGAGCACATGATACTGATGGCAAATCAAGGTGCACCCTTCATTGTAATGATATCGAAAATTGACAAAACAAGTCCTCAAGATCTTGATCTGGTTATGAGTGTCGTCAGAAATAGCCTGAAAGAAGTCGGACGAATACCCGCAACAGTTCGAACAAGTGATGAGATTCCACCTGTTATTAGAGAACTCAGCAACGAGGTGATAGTCCCAATATTCTTGACCTCCGCAATAGAAACAGATTCACTAGAGATTATCACGCAACTTCTAAGATTATTACCTGCAAACTCAAATCATATTGCACTGGCTGATCCTGCTCGTGCTTATGTGGATAAAGTATACCGAGGTATCAAAGGCACAAATGTAGTTGTCACAGGGACCGTCAAGTCGGGAGTATTCAAGAAAAGCCAAGCATTGAAGATAGGACCCGATGGGGGAAACCAGTTTCAAGAGGGAAGGTTGTTTAGCATTGAGATGTTCAAGAAAAGAATTGGGACAGTGAAAGCTGGAGATCTCTTTGGTTTTGATATCAAAGATGTTGACAAGCACCTGGTTCGGAGGGGACAGATGATAACAGATCCAGATATTGAATCCGAGAGTTGCAGAACATTCGAAGCTAATATTATTGTCACTCGCCACCCTACAAAAATCTCGGTTGGTTATGCACCAGTCTTGCAGGCTCACACAATCCAGCAGACGGTGATCCTGAAGAAAATCTATGATGCGGATTATCTGAGTGTTGGAGATTTTGCTCGTGTCAGACTTGAGTTCATGTCCTCACCCGAAGCCCTGAGTGTTGGAGATAAGATTGTACTCAGAGAAGCAAACACTCGCGCAATTGGAACTGTAATCAAGACAGTCAGCTGATTCATTCAGTCCAAGTCACTAGCTTTTCCTCTGGAAACAGGTCCTCAGATCGGAGAATGTTTCTCTGTGAAGTAATTGACAGAATGGGCCAGATGGAAATTCCTTCCTTTGTTACTGCGTCGAAGAGACCGTTTCTCCAGGTTGATGGTGCAGAAACAACAGCTACTGAATTCGTATCTGTCCTGAAGATTGTAGCTTCGAGACTGTGTTCTCTTGCGACAGACCGGACTAAGTCTAATTTACCTTTCAGTAAATAATCCATATCCACTCCTATATGGTTGAAACTGGGTAAGAGGGCTATTTTTCCCTTGGAAAGGAGCTTGCTGATAATCTGTGGAGAACCAATCAGAGTGTTTGAAAGAACCTCAAGTTGCCCAAGAATTAAACGTTCAAGAACAGCCTTCTCATTGACGGCCAGGGTTGTGTCAGAGAACTCGATACTTGCTTCGTACGTCCCATCTGGTTCGTTCCTGATACCAAGAGCTGCTAGAGCTCTTTGAATAACACTCTTGCCATGTGAAATCAATCCTCCTGAGGTGGGGTAAACATCCTCAAGATTCAACCAGTATTCGATTGCAGTCAAGGGGTTTCCTTCTTCCAGCCCAAGCTTGAAAGTTTCAATTTTGCCGTCACTGAAATAGGAAACATTTGCCCAATCCTCGTCTGTTGGTTTGTTATATGATAATAAAATCTGGATGTCTAGCGGCGTAGGGTCACAGATAATACGTGGCGCAAGGTGAATCGATTCAAGTGCGTGCTTTCGCGAGTTTAGTTTCCTCGGTTTCGAGAGTGATTGGCAGAATCCCTGAATAATGTGATATTCCTCAGTTCCAATTGAAACTCTTGAATCATCATGGATGACTTTGAGTGGTGCCTTCCAATCCTCAACCTGAGATGCAGAAGGGACTTCTTGGAGAAGAGATAGAAGTCTGATGAAGCCTGCACTCGAATAGCATCCTGCATGTTTAATCATGTGATTAACAAGCGGAAACCAAACAGTGTCCTTACTTTTCTTCAACCAGAAATCGCGGAAAGTCTTCTCTACAGACTTTTTCAACAGAGCCAATGCAATTCCATTCCCAATTACGGATGCAATCTCAGATCTGGAAATCTCAGGTTGTAGATGTGCAAGAAAGGCTGTTCGAGTAACAAGTCCATCAATCCATTTTGTCTTCAGTGCTGATTCTTCGAAAAGATACTCTCCATCATCAGTTATCTGGAGTCCAAAGTTCTGTGTGTATTTCTCCATTGCTGATCGAGTGACGAAGATATCAGGGAATGCTGGTGAGGCTACCGATAGAAATCGAGTCACACGGCGTATTGCTTTAGTCAGCGAGTCCCTGAGCTCTTGAGTTGCTTCGATGCGTTGTTCTTCGGGAGTAAGCTCCTTTGGTTTTTCAAACTTGACGATGAGTTTTGAACTTGCACGAACCTTCTCGTACATTGAAACCTCGACATTCTCCCCTGAAAGCATAACTCCTTTTGAGTTGAAGAAATAGACACGGACTCTGAACCGTGTGATGACACCAACAATGAAAGTTATTCCTCTCAATTGTCGGAAGTGCTTTCGTATGAAAGAAGCCTTAACACGAAGAACTTCGACTGCTGGCACACCAGTTTCCTTGAACTGCCGTTCACCGAATGCAGCAATCTCTTTTGGAACTTCTCTCGCACTCCTGGGCAAAGTAGGGTCTCCTCGCTATTTCGGTAAGGTCAACTTTCCTGATAAAGATAAGTGAATTCTGCGCCTTACGACACCCTTAACTTCATTCAATTTCCGGATATTCTGAAACAGAATGCAATATGATATGACAATGCTCATTATTTGGTGGGTTGTCCCCATAGTAATACTCGGTGGAAGGGCTGTACTTGCAGGATACCGAGCAAAGAAGAAACGTGACGAGCTCAAACGTTTAGAAGAAAGCTCGACCCCCTTCACAAGCAAGTTCTAGTTCATGCACTTTCAGCCGCGACTTCGTCGCCATCGTATATGGGCATTAGGATATCTCTTGTAGGAGTCGTGTTCATAACAACATCAAGAGTTTCATCATTTCTCATGAGTATGCAACCTAGAAATTCATACTCGAATTTATCCAGTCGGATGTTCACACCTCGTCGTGGAACTTGAGTTAGCAGAAGAATTATTGAGAAATTGCCACGGGGTAGCTGGTTGAGAATACCACGTTTCATGTCAGGTTCGAGTTCACCTTCGAGCTGACGGGTCATTATTCCTCGCTCGATGAAGTTGTACCTGATCCGTTCGAAGTCACCACTGGAACTCTTCTTTGGGCGTATGAATGAAATAGAGTAACCAAGTCGCTTCAATGAATTGTAACCAATGAGTGTCCGAAATAAGGGAGGGCTTAAGGATTCTA
Source organism: Candidatus Thorarchaeota archaeon (assembly GCA_050124975.1). Classification (GTDB taxonomy): domain Archaea; phylum Asgardarchaeota; class Thorarchaeia; order Thorarchaeales; family Thorarchaeaceae; genus SMTZ1-45. The sequence goes on from JASFEF010000015.1 coordinate 15,677, forward strand.
GTTCCACCTTACGTAACTCAACAATTTCTCCGTTTCTTCGTACCTTCAAGTTCATAGGTTCACGCATCCAAACCCAAGGGTCCCACTTAAGGAATTACGGAATCCTTTGTAAAGCCTTCTGCGAAAAATCTCCGCGAATAACCCCTTCGCGTGCTAGTAAATCAATCTTCTTATCGATTCCGCCTGTATAACCGCCAAGACCAGTTGATGAAACAACGCGGTGGCATGGAATAACAGGCCCCAGACGGTTAATCCGCATAACATTCCCAACAAATCTTGCTGCACCAGGTAAACCAGCCTTTTTTGCTACATCACCATAGGACATTGTCGCGCCAAATGGAATTTTCATGACAACTCTGAGTACAGCCACTTGTTTCAGTGTAAATCCTGAGAAGTCTAGCTTTACATCATGGACAGCAGCATCTTTAGACCCTTCATGTACGGCGTACACAGTCTCAAGAGTAGCTATCTGCTCATCTGTGTTCTCTCGCTCAAGTGACTGTCCGTTGACACTTTTGATAGCATCAGACTCAGTATCGCATGGAAGAGAGCTAGTGAAAAGACCTTGAGAGGTAAAGACTCCTGCAATATAGTTGCCTTTTTTCTCCAGAACGGCAAGTACTCTCTCAGACATCGATAACTCACCGGTCATGCGTATTTTCTAACTTTCTTGGCGACCAAGGTCAGGATGGAACTCAGTTCGGGATCACTTTTCTTTGATCCAAGTGGAGCCCAACCTCCGTCTTCATTCTGACTCTGAATTATGAGCTCAACACCGTTACGGAGGACTTCCTTCTCGAGCTCGGATGTTGGTTTGCCTACGGCTGTCAAGTCGGCCATATCAAAGGTGGATCGATTCTCAACAGAGTCCTTCAAGTGCTGAAGGAGTGCAGCTCGACCATCTTGGTAGACCTTGTTATCAGATTCGATGCCGACTGCCTTTAGTCCAAGCAGAATGTTTCCTGTTGCGACAGGGTCCGATTCCTCACGACCTATGAAATCAGGCCAATGACCATCCTCGTATTGGTTGTAGAGGAGAAAATCTCTAGCTCTCCTCAGACGTTCGTCATCATGACATTCTGCAGCACAGAGTGCTTCCAGTGCCTTCCCCGTAAGCCACGTGATGCTCTTCGCAACGGGATACCAAGCCCTACCAATAGCCCCCCATTTATCCTCGATATAGGGATCTAGTTTCAGGGTTTCGCTAAATCCACCATCATTCTTTTGCCTTGACAATAGGAATTTGACCATTTCATCAATAACTTCAGGCCATTGTGATTTGTATTTGGATATCAGAACAAGAATCTCTGCAGTTTCTTTCACGGAGCTTGGATTTCCTCTCTGCATACCAAAGGGAATTCCTCCGTCCTTATTCAGCAGTTGTTTAACTTCCTTCATTAGCTCCTCTAGTTGTTCGTCAGAAAATTCGTTTCCAGCCAATGCTAGCCGAAGTCGGTCAGCAATTTTTCCGTATTTTAGCAAGTAATTACGATGATCATAAAGAAGATTAATTCCCATCTTGTTCAGGTCCTCCATTTCATGAGCATACAATCCCCAAAAAGACGGGATTGTGAAACTAGTCAGTATTCAACGGTCCATAACGATAGGTATGAATACTAACCGATTGAGTAGATATTAAGGTTGTCCGAACCTAGTCGTCCTCAGACTGATAATGCTCCAAAATTTCTTTTCGCCTTTCGCGACGCTCATCCTCAGACATCTCTTCAGTTCGTCGGTTGTCCTCCTCCACAACTATGATCTTCTCACGGGGAGTGTGTTTTATTCTGTGTTCTACCTTATATTTCGGTGCTGAACGGACAATTTTCTCATGCCCACATTCTCTGCACTTAAGAGTTACAGATTTCTTTTTTTCCTCCCTTTTGGGAAGCATGAGGGCTCCGCATTTCTCACAGAATTCCATGATTCGTCTCCCAATCAGTGTTCTAGGTTCGCGTTTTCGTAACCACTTTTCATTTAAGTTTGACGTTTGGGAAGAAAATCCCTGATTTGCAATAGAATATTCGTTTAGAAAGAAAGACTTATGACAAAGAGGCTGAGTGCCGGCGTTAGCAGAATGTACTATTCCTGAACAGGAGACACAGAAAATGGTACGCGTCAAGCCTTTCAGAGCATATAGATATGATGAAGAAAGAGCTGGAGATCTGTCGTTACTTGTCACTCCTCCCTATGATATCATCAAAGGAGAGAAAGTGGACAAACTCCAATCTCAATCTGAGTTCAACATTGCATGGATTATCAAGAACAAACCAGAAAGCAATGACACAGAAACTAACAACCAATATACACGAGCTCACGATCATTTCAACAGATGGGTGAAAGACGGTATTCTGAAACAGGATGATCTGGAGTCATTCTATGTCTATGGACAGGACTTCGAGATTGAAGGAAAGAAGCTTTTCCGATTTGGATTCATTGGACTGATTGAACTTGAAGAATTCGCCTCTGAGGCTCCCAAAGCGGGTGTGTTTTCAGGTGTTCTTCAGCATGAAGAAACACTTCCCAAGGACATTGAAGACAGATTGAGTCTTTGTAGGTCTTGCATGGCAAACTTCGGACAGATCTTCGTCATTTACCCAGATCACGAGGGTGCTGTTGATTCGGTACTTGAGAGAAATATGGAGAAGGAACCAGTTGGCGATGTCACTGATGATGCGGGGATTCGCCACAGATTATGGCAAATTGACAAGAAAGAAGACACAGATGAGATTACCAAGCTGATGAAGGACAAATACGTCATAATTGCTGATGGTCATCACAGGTACAAGACCGCACTTGCTCTTTCAAAGGAGTACCCAGATTTAGATACTGCAAAATTCCGGATGTTGACCTTTGTGAACATCTCAAATCCAGGGCTAGTGGTTCTACCAACTCATAGACTTGTTCAGAATCTCGAGGATTTCTCCCAGGATTCACTACTTAAACAGATCAACGAGTATTTTGATGTGAAGGGTTTTGACTCAAGTGACGCAATGTTCACATTAATGGATGAGATGTTCAGAAAAGGTAAGCACTCCTTCGGTTTATTCATGGATGATGGGAAATACTACGCAATGACTTTGAGGGACCTCTCAGTCATGGATGATTTACTCAAGGACAAGTCCGAGGAGTTGCGTGGTTTGGATGTAGCCATCCTTCATTCTTTGATTCTTGACAGGATGCTTGGAATCGACAAGGAAAAGCTTGCTCAAGGTACTGTCAAGGGTGGCGGTTATGTTTCCTACATCAAGGGAATCGGTGATGCTGTGGAAGAATCTATTCAGTCGGTGAAAGGAGCATCTCAAGTGGTGTTCTTCATGAATCCGACTAGAGTGGATGAAGTAGAAGCGGTTTCGAAGAATTTTGAGTGTATGCCTCAGAAGAGTACATTCTTTCAGCCCAAAGTCTGGACTGGATTCACAATCAATAAGCTGGAATAGGTGAAAGAAAAATGACAAAGCGTGTTTTCAACTTCTATGCAGGTCCTGCGACCTTGCCTCTGCCTGTTCTCGAAAAAGCAAGAGAGGAGTTCTTGGACTTTGCCGGGACCGGGATGTCAGTAATGGAAATCTCACACAGATCAAAGGAGTGGGGGAAAGCTATAGCTGATGCCTCTGATCTTGCAAGAGAGCTGATTGGCATCCCGTCAGACTACAAAGTCCTTTGGTTGAGTGGCGGAGCGTCAACCCAGTTCTTCATGGCGCCTCTAAACCTACAGTTACCTGGAAAACCAATGGAGTATGTCAACACTGGAGGATGGTCTACTAAGGCGATCAAAGAGGCAAAGCACTTTGGAGAAGTCAAAGTGGTTGCATCCTCAGAAGATGATAAGTTCAGTTACATTCCTAAGGATGTGGCCTTTAGTGAGGACATCGCTTTCGCACACATAACTAGCAACAACACCCTCTATGGAACTGAGTGGTTATTCACACCAACAGTCCCCAAGGATGTACCTCTTGTCTGTGATATGTCTTCAAATCTCATGGTACGCCCAATTGATGTGAAGGATTATGGTGTGATCTATGCTGGAGCTCAGAAGAACCTAGGACCAGCTGGAGTCACTATGGTCATTGTACGTGAGGACTTGCTTGATCGAGTCCCTGATCGAGCTCCGACTATTCAGAAATGGAAGACACATGCTGAGAAAGACTCTATGTTCAATACTCCACCAGTGTTTCCAATCTATATATGTAAACTCTCATTAGAGTACTTGAAAGAAATGGGCGGAGTAAAGGAAATGGAGAAGAGGAATGTGGAGAAAGCCAAGATTCTCTATGACATCATAGACACCTCAGACGGGTTCTACAAAGGTCATGCCAAGAAGGACTCTCGATCACTAATGAATGTGACATTCACAATGGCTACACCAGAGCTGGAACAGAAGTGTGTAGAGGGAGGCACTGAGAGAGGATTGGTAGGTCTAAAGGGTCATCGCTCAGTTGGTGGAATGAGAGCTTCAATCTACAACGCGATGCCTCTTGAGGGTGTCAAGAAACTGGCAGAGTATCTCAAGGAGTTCCAAGCAGAGAATCAATAGAACAATTCTGGGGAGAGTACAGGCTCTCTCCAGTCTATTTCTTTCTTCGTTTTTTCGTGAAATTGCTAACAGCTTTCTCTAATTCTTTGGTCATCTCAGGAAGGTCAATTTCATCCATGATACCCTTGTAGGTCCGTCGCATCATTACTCCACTTACATTGACATCAATATTCCTCATCCCGCGACTCTCGAAGAAGGTCTTCAGGGCAGATGCAATGGGAATGAGAACTCCTCCAGGGAGTCTGCGTGATAGGAATTCTTCGCAACAGTTGCAATCAATCAGAATGAGTGTATTGTCATTGTCTATTAGAACCTCAACAGGCATGTGTTTCTTTTTCCCCAAGTCGAGTGTGAATTCCCCAAGTTGTTTCATGGTTGATACCTTTTGTCTGAATTACTGCCAAATTCGGATTATACTAAGCTCATATAAGACCTGCTCAGGTTGCAAAGAGAGGTAGAAGGACACGCAAAGGTGTCCTTTTCATCAATCTAATCGCCTTGCTCTCCTCCGACCGCAGACAACTGAAAGCAAGATCAACGCCAGCACACCACTCAGAATGATTGCAAGTCGTAGATAATCGGGTTCAGTAGGCGGAGGAGATGATGTTGTCGGACTCCCTGTTGTTGGTGATATGGTTGTGGTTGGTCCTGGGTCTGTAACAGTATACCCAAACATAGTGGACGCAGACCAGTTATCAAGCGTATCATTGGCATAGAATCGGTAGTTTATGGCAGTTCCATTTGGATGTGCAGGAATCACACCTTCGTAAGAAGAACCAGTCCATGTCATTGTGACATTGTACCAAGCTGTTCCATTGTAGTATGAGAGAATAACTGTGTCTACTCCGGAAATGTCTGTGACTGTGACATCGATCAATACTGATTCAGTGGAGTTAGGAGTCGATGGTACACGATTGTGACTCCCAATAATCGGGCCTTGTGTATCAGGAACAGGCATTGCTGCTAGGAGAGCAGCCTCCATATCGAGCTTTCCACCACCCCACATGGCATTAGGAACAACTCCGGTGAAACCATCACTTACTGCAGTTGACTCAATAATTGATTTCACTTGAGTTCCTATTGTGGAATTGGCTTGAAGCATTAATGCTGCGGCTCCTGCAACATGTGGACCCGATGCACTTGTACCACTGAATAACCGATAGGTTCCAAACTGTTTCTGGAAAGGCAAAACGCCACCAGCATTGAACCAAGATGCCCACGCTGAGCCATTTGCATAATCTGAGATGATATCCCATCCACCTGGAGCTGCTACTGTCTGTTTGGGAAATCCATCAATTCTTGGACCAATAGACGAGAAGCTCGCACGATCTCCTATTACACCTCCAAGTAGATTCCTCGTATGATAACTTGCGACACTTATTGCGCTGTCTGCTGTCGATGGCCATGTGATATGATGACTATCAGCCATGTCGGTGGTCCAAGTACAGCCACCACTCCAGCTACTCTGATCATCAGAGATATACGCATGTATTGTGACTGAATCTGGTAGTTGGATACCGAGTTGATAAGGCGCAACTGGAGGCGTGGTTGGAAGAGATCCATAGAGCCAGATTGCCAGCATCTTCGTACCTCTCGTAGAAACGGAGGTGTAAGACTGAACATTAATACCAGGATAGATATTTGGTTGCAAGAACCACATCTCTTCACCTACTCCTGGTGTTAGATACGTTATAGTCCCGTTAATGTTCAAACTAAAATTGCTCACAACGAAATCCGTAGAATCAGCAGTTAGCACTGTTATGTAGATCTCTGCAATGTCTTCTTGAACATACACTCCATCTGGTACTGGAACCATGAAATCAATCTGATGGAGAGCAAACGGAGTTGTGGTGACCAATGCATGTTTATCTTTCCCTCCAAGATTCCCACTAGGTGAAATTACTGGGATACCTTGTGCAACGAGATTATCAATCATCTGCTCAGCCAAGGAGCTCCCGTCAAGATAGTGATATGTCCAAGATCCGATTTCGGTAAGGATGACGTCAGCTCCGAAGTTATTGGCAATAGTCAAACCCACTTCAAGTGTTATCCATGTGAATTGATCCCCGATGACTCTAATCATCATTAACTCTGCATCAGGTGCTACGCCAACATAGTCTCGATATCCAAGTTGTCCACCTAGCAGAATTCCAGCAACAGCGGTTCCATGACCACCACCATAGGGACTATCATCTTTGTGCGTGCTTGAAGTAAGATTCACACCACGCTCCCAAGATTGAAGATTTGGGGATGGATTGCCATCCATTTCAAAGATATATTTCGTTTTAGGAGTGCCTAGTAACACCAAATCTTCTCCACCATCAAGAAGTCCATTTCCAGAAGTGTCATTTACAACAAAGAATAATTCTCCATCGTCTGGAAAAGCATTCTGAATTAGATTATCAGCCCATAGCCATTCAGTTCGAGTATTGAATATCCCGTTTCGATCTAAGTCTAGAGCATAGAGTGTTTCGTTGGCAGTAAGGGCAAAATCTCTATTGAAATCAACTGCATCAGTGCCATTAAGAAAACCAGTTGATGTTGCGTTGACATATGGATATGAGCCACCATCTGCAAACCAAAGATCAGGGTGTCTCCAATCGATACCTGAATCTAAGTCAGCGATGAGCATATCATGACCTGTAATGTTTCGGCTTAGACCATCTAACATCTTCCAGGCATCATCTGCATGAATCTCAGGAATTGAAAGGTCTCTTGGAGACTCCAAGAATTTTGCATGAGTTTGAGGAGCAATTTCATTTACAACACCCATGTCAATCAAGGCTTGTAGACTGTCTGGAGACCCACTAAGGAGGTAGAAAGAACCTATGTGACTTTTACTAGGAGTTCCAAGAGAAAACTTCAGCTGTAAAGATGAAATGATTTTTAACAAACTAGCTGTGAGATCTTGTTCAAATCTTACAACAACTGGAATCTGTTCTCCATAGAGTTCAGACAATGAATTGTAATTCAAAGTCATAGGCTTGATTTGAGACTGCTGTACTTCTTCAATGGGTAAAATATTGAAAAGTACAAGAACACCTGATAGAATAAGACAAACAATCACGAGCGTGCTTATAGATTTCCTATACAAAGAATCATCCTCCTTAGATATCCAAAGGTGATTGGAGTCAACCCCACGAAGCAAATCACCCTAACATCTCGTCATATACCAAAGTATGCCTATTAACTTTCGTAGACTTCCCAAAAAACCCATCAAAGAATGTTGATTTCATCCGGGTCTGGTTCTATTTCCTCCTCTATCTTCTCATAGCCAAGCTTTCTGAGTGGAAGAACATTGGCAAAGAAACCAGGTGTTTCATCGTCTCTACTGATTTTCTGTCCCTCGTAAAGTGATGTGCCTCCACTTACGAGGTAAGACACACAGATGCAAATCACAAGGGGAATGACGAGATCAAAGGAATGACTCATCTCAAGCATCATGATAGTAGTCGCTACAGGTGTGTTGGTTGTGGCTGCAAGAACAGCACCCATTCCTAATACCATAAACGCCGGAACATTGGCTGGGAAGAAGATTCTTCCAAATAATGATCCCAGCATTGCTCCCACGAACAACGACGAGGCCAACACACCACCCGAAACCTTCCCTGCTACAACAAAAGAGGATGCAAAAAGTTTCCCAAAGAGAAGAATCACTATCATGAAAAGAGGTTCAGGATGCGTGGCGAGTGTATTGATCACCTCATATCCCATCCCTGCAATTGTAAGGGAGGGATCAACAAAAAGAGAGGTTACGAAAATGACCACACACGCAAGTAGTGAGCCGAAAACAGGATCAGCCCAGTTAGGTAGCTGTAGTGTGAAGAAGTTACGAGTAGCCATTAGGCTTACCGCAAAGAGAATAGAGATTAAGCCCGCTAAAAATCCAAAGACCACTAAGAGTGGAACCTCTGCAAGTGTGAAGGTGAATAAAGCACTAAACGTGAAGAGTGGACCAGACCCATTTCCAGTAATGAGTGGATAGAGACCAACAAAGACCACAAATGAGCTCAATGCCGCGATGACTGTAGGCACAAAATATCCGAGACGTGCATCCCTCCTGTAGGGAGCCTCAGTTGCGAACAGAGCACCTCCCAGTGGGGCTTTATAGATACCAGCCGTTGCAGCCGCAGACCCCATCATTAAGAATACTCTGAGGTGAGCATCTTCTTTGAAGCCAAGCCTTCGCCCAATTGAGTTGCCCACTCCAGCACCAATCAGAACCGCAGGACCCTCTCTTCCAACGGGGTTTCCCGAACCAATGGACACGGAAGTAGCCAAGAGTTTTGTAAGTGTAGTACCTTTTCTGAGTGAACTTGGTTTATGGGTCATCTCAATTGCCTTTGAAATTCCGCTTCCCTGTATCTCCGTTCTCCCAAAGTAAATGAGAACACCTGAAAAGACTCCGCCAATCAAAGGGGCAACAAAGATTGGAAGTACAGAGAATATAACTATTGCAGAGTCAATGAGAAGCTGAAACAGGACCATGAAAAGGCCGCATGCTACACCAACAAGAATTGAGGCAGGAACATACAACTGGTAGAATCTGGAGAAGTGTGCAAAGTGAAAAAGATCACGTAGAGGTTGTACATTCTCTACGATTTTTTCTCCATTTTCTTCTGACAATGTGCCCACTCTTACTAATTCTTATGACTAAGACTCAGTTAACGTTCTTATAGGCGTGCGTCGTCAGACTTATCACTTTCTACTATTGATTCGGAGTTGGCGACACTTCCTTGACTGATAAGAGTGAAAAATCAGAATTGACTCTTGAGGAAGTGCAAGATAGGCTAGATGAGATTTCAGAGCGACTCGCAAGACTTGAGCAACTCATTGAACGAGTTGGACCAGGAATAGATGAAGTTAGTCAGTCAGCACGAGTCATTCGAGAGGGATTTGAGTTCTACGATGGAATGGTCAAACTGATGACAAAATTCACAAAGGCTGAACGACTTGAGTCGCAGTTTGGAGACCTGAAAAAAGATGACATCAGTTGGCGTATCATTCAGATACTCGATAACTCTAGACCTCTAAACATCAGTCAGATAACAGCAGCAGTCAGGGCTGAGAGGGGAACTGCTTCTCGGAGAATTGTACGTGAGAGAGTCAATGCCCTAGTTGGCAGAGGCATCCTTAAGGTCATTGAGGATGAAGATGATAGAGCTAGATACTTTGCACTAGTCAAGGAGTGAATGGCGAAATTGTTGTATGAGAGAGTAACTGATACGCCATCATTTGTGCCACAAGGATATGAAACCGAATTCTTTGAGCCAATCACTCCAAATAAGGACAATGAGATGGTCTGGAGAGAATTCTATGGAACCGGAATCCAAATTGAAGAACATCCGCTGAATGATCATATCAACTTCTATGGTTGCGGAGAGTGTGAGAGTCCAAATGTCAAGGTCATCTATGGGAAGTGGTGTGTAAGTACAGCGAGTGGGGACGCATATTGGGACTATGAAATTGTCTGCAAATCTTGTGGTAAATTCACTGCTAGATCATTCAACGAAAATGACTGATTTTGAAGTGGTCACTTTTTTCCACTTTATATATAGTCAGTGACCAGTCCATAGTATACTTGGTGAACAATAATTTGAGTGATGAATCTTCAGAACCAAGAAAAAGAAAAGTCACAAAGAGCGAAGCCGAAGAACTTAAAGAAATAGCCGAGGCATTGCCTGATCTCTTTAGTGCAATCAACGAAGCAATTCCACAACTAATATCAAATTTAATTGGTAGTGTGTACAGTCCTGAAGCTGCAGGTAATATGGCTACAGGGATTGGAAAATTCTACAGCAATCTCATTGCCGAGGGAATCCCAGAGGATGTAGCTCTGAACATGACAAAGAAGTTTGTTGGGGCACTTGACTTCAGCAAGCTCATGAGCATGGTAGGTGACGAAACCTCTATCGAGATAAGCGCGAAGAAGAAGAAACAGAAACACTCAGACAACTACGATGATGACGAGGAGCTTGAGTAGAAGTGGGAACAGCAAGATCCATTGCTTCCATAACAGTTTCTTCAATCGGCGGTGGATCAAAGCTTCTTTTCAAAGTCTGGCGGTCACTTCGGAAAGGAAGGTCCGAAGTCAAGAAGGGAGCTAGGAAGTTCTATAAAACTCTACGCGAGAATGGAATCCCTGAAGAGGATGCAAAACAGATTGCTATCGCATATGCTCAGCCTGCTTGGGAGATTCTTAGCATAAAGGGAGTACTTCGCCTGATTAGAGAATTGGATGAGGATGGTGAAATCCCAAGAATGCCTTTTGGCATCTAAGATAATAGTCAAGTAGTGAAATCTGCTAAGAAACCGATACTCGAGCTACTTCACAACAAGAACAGGAGTTGAAGAACCAAATACTACCCGTTCAGCTGAACTGCCCACACCGGATCTTAACTGGCCATCAGCACCCTCAGAACCAATGACTACAAGATCAACTTCAAGTTCTTTTGCTTTTGCAATGATCCTCTCAGATGGAGAGCCTTTCTCTAGAATCAGCTCAACATCTAGTTTGTAGTCCTCAGCTGCACCTTTGTATCCTTCAAGCAGCACCTTCCCTTTCGCTTCATATTTGGCCAAAACCTCACCGGCATTCACGTCTGACATCAATGAGAATTGTTTTACAACTGGTGTAGGAATAACGTGGACGATGAATAGTTTTGACTTTGTCATCTCTGACACTTCGAAAGCCACAGTTGCGGCTCGTGCAGATCCCTCACTGCCATCAACAGCAAGCATTACCTTGTTAGCGCTACAGAAAATATGTCCTGGAGCGCAATAGCGAATATCTTCCATGTAGAAAAATATGTGAGAGTTCACTATAATTAACTTGTGTTTTGGTCTTTTTGTGCTAAGATTTAACTTGTGGGAGGCACAGAAACTACTTAGTGTATCTTGAACATTTAGGAGGCGTGTTTGTTTGACACGTTCTGATCTATACGAATATCATGAAAAACAAAATTACCCGAGTCGCAAAGGCCCTATTATCGGGCTATTGATTGTCTTTGGAGCCTTTATCGTCTTGGGCGTATATTCGCTCATGGAGCTCTGGTCTATCTATGAGACTGAGATTACAACTCTCATCCAGACGATTTCTCCAGTTCTCGCAGATAACCTTTGGCTGTTGGGTGCTGGACTAGGTGCATTGT
>JASFEF010000016.1:0-27324 GCA_050124975.1 Candidatus Thorarchaeota archaeon
TTGACTACGTTAATTGCATCGATAACATTCTATGTCTTGAACAGCTTCTGGCAAGAGGTTCTGTTTCGAGGATACCTCCAGACTCGGGCAGTTAATGAATTTGGTCAGTCTATAGGTGTGATTGTGGTCACAACAATCTTTGTGGTCTTTCATGGCCTAGTTCAAACACTCACTCTCATTGGGGTTCTAACCGGTTTCCTATTGTTCTCATTCATAGGTCTGCTGTATGATAAGACCAAGTCGCTCTATCTTGTGATTGTAATTCATGCAGTTCTTAATTTCCTACCAGCTTTATTCGATACATGGTGGCAAGGGCTGGAAGCTGTCATGATATATGGTATCGTCCTTTTGTTACTGATTTTAGTAATCTACAAACAGAGCAGAAACCCTAGAGTTATCTAATTCCCGTCAAATCCCTCCTGGCCCGCCATTGTGCATGATTTTCCTACATCTTGCTGTGAAATCAGTCCTTATCTTCAATATCCTAAAGGGAGTAACAATCGAGGTCTTTTTCATGTCTGGTGGGCTTAGTATTCGTGTTTTCTTCTCATCAAAAACAGTAGGTGGTTTCAAGGGACGTCGAGGCATGGAACCTGTATGCCACTCGTGTGACAAGAAACTTGGAAAGACGAACGAATTAACACAGGTCGTTCCCCCTGAGGCAATGTCTCTGGCATTCTCAGCAGAACTCGCTGCAAGAGAGCTTGGGATCGACATCGAACTGGTTGATGTCAATCGGTTGACACTTGTTCAGAGAATGAATGAACGATTGAATGGAAAACCGGTTCCCCGAATTAGCATAGGAGAGGAAGACATCACTGGTTCTCCCACAAAGGACGAGATAATCGAACTCTTTCGCCGCACGTGTGACAACTAGCCAGAAACTAAGCTGCAATCTTCTGAAGTTTTGAGATTATCTCCTCAGCCTCAATCATAGTTCTATCCAACAATTCCTTCACAGTGGGAATGTCCTTAACCAAGCCTACACCTTGACCACAGGCCACGACCCCAAGGTCAATATCTCCTTCATTGTACATCTTCTGTGCTTTATCTCCAGAGGCAGCTTGAATTATCTTGAATAGGGGTGCTTTTTCAGCCTCTAGTTCTAGTACTTGCTGGATCGCTTTATTGCTCCAGAATCTGTGAGTGTTTCCAACAGAACGCAAGGCCAGAGTTGTATCAGTTTCTGTTGCATCAACGAAAGCCTGTTTGAGATTGTCATGAATGGGACATTCTTTTGTAGCCATTAGTCTTGTACCCATGATCACTCCATCAGCGCCAAGTGCCAAGGCCGCAGCAACACCTCTACCATCTGATATTCCTCCTCCTGCAATTACAGGAACGTCTAGAGCATCAACTACGGATGGAGTCATTACCATCGTTCCGATATCTAAAACCCCAGTGGCCCCTCCATTCTCATATCCGACAACCGTAACTATGTCAGCACCCAAGGATGCCCCCTTCTTCGCGTATCTTACTCCAGCACATTTGTGAATCCAGATGGCACCTCCGTCCCTAAATTTAGGAACTAAATCCTCTGGGGCTTTGTGACCGCTTGTTTCTATGATCTTCACGCCCTCAGCCAATGTTGCATCCACATAGTCTTCTAGCTTTTCTTGAGGCATCAACGCAGGGAACAGATTGATATTTACTGCAAATGGTTGATCCGTAAGGGATTGCGTTTTCTTAATCGCATCACGCAGTTCATCAGGAGATTTATAATTTGCACTAGCTAGTACAGCACAGGCGCCAGCATTACTAGCTGCTGCTGTAAATTCGGGATTAGTAATTCTTGCCATGGTCCCCACAATGATTGGGTATTTACATCCCAGCATTTCGGTTACTCTTGTCTTTATCATCTGGCTCACACAACTTTTGACCATTGACTAGACTCCTACAGATAAATCTCGTCATCAAATGGAAGAATCGCTACAATTTCAACAGACATATCTGAAAGGCGGTGTAGATGGTTCATGTCCTCCTAGGGAGGATCACGAAATGAATCTCGAAAAGACAGTCCAGTTTTTCAAGAATGACCACCAAAAATTGGAGAAAGCGCTCTCTGAACTAAATAAAGACCAGATGATTGATGAAAAAGTCCAAGGAATTTGGACAGTGAAAGACATCATTGCACACATTTCTGCTTGGAACTGGGAGCTCATCAAACAAACAAATTTGGTCCTTTCTGGGAAAAAACCATGGTACACAGACATATCAGAAGCAGAATTCAATGAAAAAGCTGTCAAAAAACGTGAATCTTGGACTTTAGAAAAAGTTCTCTCAGAATGGAGAGAGTCATTTGATGCTCTCTTAGAAAGATTGAACGAATTCTCTCAAGAAGAGTGGGTATACGAGCTTGATGAAAAGTGGCCTGAAGGAGGAAAAATCACTGTCGAATCTATCTTTGGATATCGATATCATGGTGAAGGGCACGAGGGTGGACATGCAAAGGTGATCCAAGAATATTTCAACTTATCATGATGGGCGCCACTGAAAACGAGATTCAACTTGGCTCAAGATTTTGAATGAGTTGAAGTAAGCACGACTTCCACTTAGCGCTCCACTACAATGAGAGGTGTATACCGTCAAATGTCGGTACAAAGGTTATGCCCTTTCCCAAACCATTACTGACTGTGATAGAAATGGCTTGCACATCAAAACAACAAACAATCTCACTCATAGAAGCAAGTAATCCCAAAGATTGCGAGGAAATGAGAAAACAAGTACGAACTGACACCTATGATGAAGAATCAAGGAGATATCGAAAGTACTTGGCACAACAAGAAGCTCTGCGTCAGCTCGAACAGAGAAAGGCGCATGCTTTTACAGCAGCTCATAGAGTCTCATTCATTCGATAGACTAAGGAGGCGATACTATGCCCAAATCGAGATTGACAAAGCCTCCACACTCTTTTTGTCTTAAGGCCAAACCTAGCTGGTTTCGCAGACTAGAGCCAAGGCTTCTTTTCGCTCTTGAGGAATCTGTCTGAAAAGTTGGATATGGGGAATAAGTGCGGTGATTATCTTGTTCTCAGCCTTTTTCAGATGCTCTAAAAAGGTGGTTCTAGACACCTTCTCCTTAGATGCTATAGTCTGGAGATCAGATCCCCTTGGATACCTGAAATATCCCTGTGCAAAAGCAGTCAAGAGTGCATGTACCTGCTTATCAGTCAATCCCGAAAACAGCGCATCTGTTGTGAGGGTCAGAGAACTAGCAATATAGCCGTCGAATGGTTTCTTTCTAAGAATCTCAACCTCAAAACCATCATCTCTTAATTTTGTCATAAGTTTCTTGACATTCTCATGTCTGAATGCTATGAGTCGGAGATGTTCCCATCCATTCTCATATGCAATTGGGGGTATCAGAAGAAGACTAGGGTCTCCGAGATAGTTCTGTACTGTGCCTGGACCTCCACACGCGCACATCCTTGTGATGACATGTGTGTTTGCTCCATTATGTATCTCATCGATTATCTCCACAACCTTTGTCATATCGCTTCGTATTTGGTCATAGGCATCCCGTTTCTGCATAATCAGTTCCATAATATCGTGCTTATCGTTACACCATTGAAAGATCTTGACTGAAGGATGGTCCCTTGTGATCTCACTAAGTGGATTTTCATACCTCGCTCTAAACACAACCTCGAATAATGGCATACTAGGACCTATGGACTCGGATATTTATGAACTCTACCGACATATGTCGGTACTACCATCAATTACTCGAAACTATTTATGGTGCGATTGAACCATTCGCTAGACTCTTCAATCTCCTCGACAACCTTGAAAACTGTGATGTGATCTCTGATGTCCCAAGTTGTTAAACAAAACAAATTCGTTGTTTCTGTGTTTGTCATCACCATAGTCTTCGCTGGAATGACTTTCGGGAATCTCCCGCCTCCCCCAACAACAATGAGTTCCCAGACAATCAATGGTATCACTTTCAACTTTGCCGACTATAAGTCACTCACTCATGAACAACTTGGAATGTACAACTACTTTGAAGATTTGACCACAACTCAGGCTTACAACTCATGGGATAATTGGCACATTGATGGTCCATTCATGTGGGTCAGACATTATGTTTGTGCGTTTGTAACGTACGTATTATCTACATTGATCGAAACTACCCCTGGCTATCGCACGTCGTACTATCAGGACACAGCACACACACTCATCAAGCGCATGAACACCACGATAGCCGATTATGGAAATGACTCGATGGAATATTGGGAATGGGGCCAGACAAGTTATCCAATCTATTACTATCCCGACCCAGCAAACTCAAGCGGTCTCTATGTGGGTGGTTTTCGTGGACCTGCTAATATCATGTGGACTGGACATTATGGTCTCATGCTGGCACTCTATGAAAGGAACTTCAATACAGGTGAGATGACTGACGAACTGACTTGGTTCGTAGAAGACTGGAATACTTCGCTAACCACAGATGGCTACGGAAATCCGCAGGAGGGTGGAATCTGGAAATGTGGGCTCATTCCATGCGAACCACAGTTTGCATTCGTCAACTGCAACAGTATTCCAATATTCACAACAGAGCTGTTCGATAATCTCTATGGCACTGGCTATATGGAGAGTGGAATGTGGGAATTTGGCCTCAACTGGATCAACGAGGTCATGCAGGATGAGCACGACCTTTTCTCCTATCTCACTGTTGTATCACCAACATTGGGCTCCACTGAGGAACCAGCTTCAGAATATCCGTACTTAGCAGGTGATGAGAGAGGATTAGAGGTTTCAGCCTACGGAGTTTCTTGGGCGTTGTTATTCCTCGAATACACCCAACCTGAGGAAACAATCGAGGACTATCCAAAATTCCTTGAGGTCTATGGCAGAGAGGTGTCAAACGACCAGATGTACATGGTCGGGGATTATCGTTATCCCGAACAGTTCACTGATATCCAGAAGGTTCTTGGTAGTCTCTTCACAATGCCACTTGCTAATCAGAGGGGCGATCAACGAACTGTCGACAGGCTTTGGAATTTCTGGCTAGGGTCAAGTAACCAAGTCTGGTCCGTAGATGGAAGACGGATGCATTATGAAGACAGCTTGGCATCGGTCATTCAGGCTCTTGAACCCGTATTAACAGGACTATGTACATGGGGGACCATCCCCACGACAATGCGTAATCTTGCAAGCGCTCGAACTACTGAGTTCTGGGATTACCCCTACATCAGTGCGGCTGATGATGAACGCATCTGGGTCTATCAAGCAGAATGGGACCCAGTAAAGGAAGGATTCATCTTGAACATCGAAGTTGATCAGACTGCGACCCTCACATTCAGTAACTTTGATTCACTACCCATAGCATATCTTGGTGGAACGCAGTTTGCTCAATTAGAACTAGCAGGTGGCGATGATTACACATTATCCCTTGAGCCAGGGACGTACCAACTGGTAATAATGTGAGGTGTGAATGAATGTCTGAGGAAACAGTCATTGATCATGAAGAAAGTTCCGACACCTCAATGAAAGAGCAACTACATGTCCATGATACCTACGCTATCATGTGGACTCTGTTGGCCGCCTTGATTGGTGCCGGAATCTATCTGATTGTCGAGATGATTCCCATGCCCTACCTAGCTATAGGTCTCTTCTCATTTGGATTTGTTTCATCTCTTGCAGTTATTGCCACAGTAGGTGCAATCAGAGGACCAATTGCTGGTTTTCTAACTGGCTATATTGGTGAATTGATAGTCGCTATTTTCCTGACCGGTGGCATAGTGTCATTTACACTATACGGGGTGGCGTTTGGAGCTCTAGGTCTAGTTTCAGGCATTCCAAGCTATGACTTTACCAATGGTCGTTCTCTTGCAAAACTATCAGTTCTCTCTGCA
The DNA here is from genome assembly GCA_050124975.1 of Candidatus Thorarchaeota archaeon. GTDB lineage: Archaea > Asgardarchaeota > Thorarchaeia > Thorarchaeales > Thorarchaeaceae > SMTZ1-45. The sequence continues at coordinate 5,855 of JASFEF010000016.1, forward strand.
ATAGGCTTGGTCTTTACTGCTCTAATTACAGCAATTATCGGATTATTCGTCGAACAGGTCGCCACACTCGTTGCAATCGGATTTCAGCTCTTGCCACTCCTGACAATTGGACTGCCGACTGTCATCCTGTTAACTCCACTATTTGCTCGATTATGGCACATTGTTAGTACTAATCTTCCGTGGCCTTGATAGGCTAGCACCTCAAACAGAATCTCGACAACGAGAACAGAGTCCCCGTACTTCAAAGTTATAGCTCTGTGCCAGAAACCCTACCTGATCTTCCAAATTTGGTACAATCTTATCTATGGAAACACATTCGAAGTCCTCAATCTTCCCGCATTCGGTGCACACCAAGTTGATGTGGAATTCGGTATCAGGGTCATAGTGAGTTGAACCATCCCTGAATCCCATTTCTCTTACCAGTCCGATCTCAGAGAAGAGCTGTAACGTCTTGTATACGGTGGCCAGACTAATTGAGGGGTCTGTTTTGATTGCATACTCGTGAATGTCTGAAACAGTGGGATGCGATCCTGCCTTCCATAGGGCTTCATAGATTGCAACTCTCTGTGGTGTTGCTCTATGGCCACTCATCCGGATAGTATCAGCAATCTTCTCTCTAGAGGACATCATGGTATCATCTCTTTCATTTGTAAGTAAATAAAGATACTCCTAGTTACAAAAAGGTATCTATTAATAATAAAACTTAAATAATAATCATTATTGATTACTGCTAACATAGTGAAACCATTTCAAGGAGAATATCACAATGGAAGAAACTCAAGTTGAGAAGCGAATGCTCCTAATTGGAGAAGAAGTACCAGATTTCGAGGCTGCGACAACTGATGGCGTGATTAAGTTCAGCGAATGGGCCAAGGGTAACTGGGTCATTCTATTCAGCCATCCTGCTGACTTCACACCAGTCTGCACCACTGAGTTCATTGGATTCACAGAGATATATCCAGAACTACAGAAGCGTGGTGTCAAGCTGCTGGGTCTTAGCATTGACAGCATCTATTCACACATCTCCTGGATAAGCACGATAAAGGAGAAGTTCGGAGTGGAGATTCCATTCCCGATTATCGAAGACCTCAGCATGAATGTCGCCAAGAAGTACGGCATGATTCATCCTGCTCAGAGCGGAACTGCTGCAGTAAGGGCAGTGTTCTTCATTGATCCAGAGTTCAAACTTCGAGCTCTGATCTACTATCCACTCAGCAACGGACGCAACATGAATGAGATTCTACGAGTCATTGATGCATTTCAGACTTCTGACAAGCACAATGTTGCCACCCCTGCAAACTGGAAACCTGGCGACAAAGTGATTGTACCTCCACCAAAGACCAAGGAAGATGCAGAGAAACGCCTCAAGGAAGGCTATGACTGCACTGATTGGTGGTTCTGTAAGAAGGACCTCTAGTTACGAAATCTCAATATGAGAGGGGTGGGGGACCCCTCTTCTTCTTTTCTTCATTTTGCACCTTTGTCAAGTTATGGTATGTTTGGAACACGTGTTCTAGTGATTCCCAAGAAAATCTTTGAAAAAAAAACCACTTATATCTAGGGGCACACATCTCTCGCTACGCAAAAGGAGGAGACGTTTTGGTTTTTAACCCCCTACCTGGTTTTGAGATTGTCTGGGACATTGTTGCATTCTTTATCTCGTTTATCGTGATTTTGATGCTCGTCCAGATAAATGCGAGAATTGAGAAGAGCGGTGCTCTCTCAACAGTTGTAACACGGAAAGTCATTCACACATTTGCAGCCCCACTCTGGGTGCTCACATGGCTATTGTTTTCCGGTAGCATGTTCAGCCGCTTTCTGGCCATCATTGTACCTCTCATATTTGTACTACAGTTCGTAGCAATCGGGACAGGAAAGATGGAGAACGAGGATTTTGTCCGATCGATGTCAAGAAGCGGAGATCCCCGAGAGCTCCTTGGTGGTACATTGTACTACGCTTTCATGATGGTTGTCATCGGAATCCTATGGTTCTATGTTCCTATGGATGGGAATCTGGCCAATGCAACTCCATTGGCAATAATCGTCTTTGGGTGCTTAGCTGGAGGAGACGGATTCGCTGATGTGATTGGGCGTAAATATGGTGGTGAGAGAAAGTTCGGAATCGGTGGTGCTGAGAAAACACTGGCTGGAGTAATCGGAATGTTCATTGGTTCATTCCTATTCAGCTTCATTCTATTGTTCTTCTTCTCATTTGAAGTGGCTGCTTTCTCTCCGGTTGCACTGATTGTGCCAATCGTGGTCGTGAGCCTTGTAGCAACAATCGTTGAAGCAATAACACCCAAGGGACTTGACAACCTGACCATCACAATCACAGCCATCATTATGGTTCTGTTACTCCCCTACATCGGAGTAGTCTGGCCATTCCCAATGTTCAGCCTTTTCTAGCATCCATGGTGTTGCATAGTGACAAAAGAACTGACTGTCATCAAGCTCGGCGGTTCATTGCTGACTGATAAGACGAAACCGTACACCTACAGAGAGAAAGTGCTAAAATCTGTGGCCCAAGAGATTGGGGAATGTCTCGATGAAGGTTTAATCGAGTCCCTAATCCTGTTACATGGTGTAGGTTCATATGGACATCCACCAGTTCTTGAGCACAAACTCCACAAGGGGTTCCTAGGTCCTGACCAGCTGTTACCTCTTTCACATACACAGGAGAGTGTGTCAATACTCCGTCATATCATTGTGAAGGAGTTTCAGAATGCGAAAGTTCCAATCTGCCTGATGTACCCTTCATCCATGATCACCTCAGAGAAGATGAAGATGACTGAATACTTCTTAGAACCCCTCAAGGGGTTTACCAAAGTAGGAATGGTTCCTCTACTAGGAGGTGACATCCTCATTGACTCGGTCATGGGATGGAGTGTAGGTAGTGGAGATCAGCTGGCTGTAATTCTCTGCGAGGAGATGGGTGCAAAACGACTGATTTTCGCCTCTGACGTGCCTGGAATCTATGATGCTGACCCTAAGCTGAAAGAGGATGCTTCACCCATTGATATAATCAACCTGAACGACCCAGAAGCCACTCTAAAGAGAATGGGCGTTTCTGGGGTAGAGGATGCAAGTGGAGCAATGAAGGGGAAGCTGCAGTCTATAGTACCAGCCAAGCCACTCATAGAGCAAGGTCTGGAAGTTGGACTACTCTCCATGATGGAATATGGGTCACTGAAGGCGTTTCTCAAGAATGAAGACTGTCAGTGTACTCGAGTCATTGTGAAATAGTTTCATCTGTGGGGCTCTTTCGAGACCCACATACTACTTTTTCCTCTTCAGAATCATCTCCTCATATACCGCCACTAATTGTTTTGCGTTTTCTCTGATGTCAAATCGCTCCTTGACAGACTTGAGTGCATTTCTTGTAAGTTGATCCCTGAGCTCATTGTCCATCAGGAGCCTTTCAACAGCCTCTACAAGTGCTTCCACATCATCTGGTGGCACGGCAACTCCATCATGGTTGTTCCTAACAATCTCACGTGGTCCAAAAACATCAGTGGTTATCACGGGGACCCCACAAGCCATCGCTTCAACTATTGAGAGTCCAAATGGCTCCTGCCTAGAAGGATAGAGAAAGATTCTGCTCTTGTTGATAAGAACTGGGACATCATCAGTTTCAACGACTCCCTGATAGTCCACCATTGATGATACCCCTCTCTCAACAAACTCACTGAATATCCTGTCCTTGAGAGACCCCTCCCCAGTCATCATCATCTTGAGGTCAGGAAATTTGGACTTGAGAAGAAACAACATCTCTGGAAACAAATCCACAGATTTCATCTCCTCAAGACGTCCCATGAATGCTATGTCCCATTCTTTCTCTAGATGTGGCTGTGGTCTGAACACAGTTAGATCAATTCCGCTGTATAATATGCGAACTCTCTCATGAAACTGTGACTCGAGGTGACTCTTGATAGCTTCTGCAACGTTTTTGCTGACTGCAAGGACAAGATCGAATCCAAAATTTGAAACAAACTCCTTGTAATCGGTTGTTTCTCTCCCATCAGGAAGGATTAGGGGTTTGGGTAGACCATGAATAGTGACAACTACAGGAACTCTCAATCCAGACAAACGCAGTCTGGTAATCACTCTGTTGAAGACCACGTATGTGCTGTGGGCATGGATTATGTCAGGTTGAATCTCACGAATGAGCCTTGATAGTTGGTCTGCTAGAATATCCACGTTCTCATTGATATCGGAGGATTTGAACAGTTCTCCTGCGGCTTTCTCTCTCTCCTCCTCGGGTAGTGAATAGAACTCCCATTTTCTCGCTTCAAGCAGATTACCAGTCAAATAGTATATCCTGTAGTGCTGCTTCTGGATTGACTTTGGCGAGTCACGGTGGGGGGATTGAGTGACAACTGCTGACTCGTGGTCCTCTGATGCCATCGCCTTTGAAAGATAATGGATGATGGACTCATAGCCCCCAAGACCGGCAGGATTAAGGCTATCACATAGATGTAGAATCTTCATCAGCACTACTCCGAAATGGTCGAACAATCTTTGTGTGGGCCATCTAATCTATCTAGCTGTTATCCAAGGGGTTGAAGAATTGAGAAACCCTGCGTGTATCGACCTACCCACCCATGTGAGAGATCGTGACGTCTTTCATGATGTAGAAGGTCGAGTCTTTGTAGTTCTGGGATTCATTCAACCAACCAATCGAATACTCTCCTTTCTCAAATATGTACCAGACCCGTATGGAGAGTGGCAATCTGGTGATGTTAAGTACAAGCGAATATTTTGGGGTAGTGTGAGCTCCACTGTTGATGGAATGAACATACTCCCCTCCGACTACATAGTACAGGACTCTCACTTTGGTACAGACCTGCTTGAACCTCCAAGAGAAAGTGTTGCGAAATACTTCAGTCCAGAGAAACGACTGGAGGAGATAATTGATGGAGGACCAAAAGACTCGCTAGAGGACCTAGCAAAGAGTGGTGCTGAAACTCTTCATGATGCATTAAGTATCCGATTTGACAACATCGGTGTTGCAGGGAGTATATTATGGAAGGGACACAGTCTAGGAAAGTCTGACATCAACATGAATATCTATGGGTTTGATACCTGTTGGAAACTTCACGACAACTATGAGTCGCTCATTGAGGGTAGAGAAGGGGCTCGGTTACGCGAACTCCCTGACTGGAAACACGCCATATCCAGAGTCCATGCAAGAGTCCCCACAATGAACTCTGAGGACTTGCAGATTCTGTTCTCCAGAAGAAAGGCGTTATGTCTTGGTGATGTCTGCATTGGAATCACACCTATACTCCTACCAGAGGAAGGTCCCATTCAACATGGTAGTGAAACATACACAGCAGTATCTACCGATCCACACACAGTCCCCATGGAGATAGAGAATGCCGATTTTGGTATCTTTCATCCTGCAATCTATGAGGGACAGTCCCCTCCACTCGATGCAATTGACGGCGATTCTGTAAGTCGAATCATGATCTATGATGGTGCTTTTGGTGGTCTTCTCAGAGCAGGTGATCAAGTAGAGATTACTGGAACCCTCCAAAGAGTAGTTCCTTCAGATGGGACTCCAGCATTTTACCAGATTATGATAGGGACCAAATCGGGAGCTGGCAAGGAGTACATCCGGTTGCTCACTTAAAACATAATCACAAGTGTCTTAGGTCTGCAGGTAATCCCCCAAGATGATGTCATCAAAGAAACTCTTCGTGAAGGTGGCTGCGAGTAATGGAGAACGAACTAGGAAGGCATTACTAGAGCATAAGCTTCTAGACTTGGACTACAAGATTATTCCACAGGATGAAACCCTTTTCTTACCACTTCGCCAAGAGGTTCAGAGTGAGTTACTGGACACAATCCTTGAAACTATTCACTATGAAACTGGAGAAATGATGTTCAAGCCCCTCTCTCATGGTCCTAGAACCCTTGCAGAGGCTCTTGAGAACCACCTTACTCCAGAAGAGCTCGAGCTTGTCCCGCGAGCGTACGACCTGATTGGTGACATTGCAGTCTTAGAGATACCCGATGAACTATCTGGTCACAGAGAACTGATTGGAAGGTTATTCCTTGAGGTACACAAGAACTTCTCCACAGTACTGGCTAAGAAAGGAGCTATCACAGGAACTACGCGAATCAGAGAGTATCAATGTTTAGCAGGCGAAGACAAGACCGAAACGGTTCATATCGAATATGGCTGTCGTCTTGCCGTTGACCTGTCCAAAGCTTACTTTAGTCCGAGACTACTTGAAGAACACAATAGAGTCGCTCAACTTGTGAAGGACAACGAGTTTGTTGTGGATCTGTTCTGTGGGGTTGGTTCATTTCCAATTCATATAGCAAGACAACGGAACGCACACATCATCGCTATAGACATCAATCCTGATGCGATTGCTCTTCTAAAGATGAGTATGAAATTAAACAAACTTGTAGGAACGATTGAACCAATTGTTGGAGATGCCAAGGACTATTCCAAAAGCCAGAAAGCTGATCGAGTCATAATGAACCACCCCTCTGGCGCTATCGATTTCATCCCTACTGCTTGTCGTATCCTGAAATCTGGGGGAGTCCTTCATTATTATGGTTTTGTGGGTGGCGATAATCCTGAGGGCACAATCACGAGTAAACTCACCCAGGTCATAGAAGATGCTGGTAGGTCTGTTAAGACCGTGAGTATTGTGAGAAGGGTGAGGGACAGTGCACCGTATGAGTTCCAGATGGTCATTGATGCCACTATATCGTGAGGTAGACTAACTCGCAATCAATTACTGCGCTACTTGTCTTTAGCCTATCAACAAAATCGCGACTTAGATCTGATGCCGCCTTGTCTGCACTCACCATGAGTGTACGACCACACTCAAAGGTACTAGTCCGAGCAACCATGCTAATCGGGTCTATGTAGGTAAGTCCAGGACTTCCAGTCCCAGTGACCTCCTCAGTAAGCTCGTCTACACTCAGTCTCAAAACAATCTTGGTGGAGGTCTTTGTAGCCATTTCCTTGATTTTAGAATCCAATTTATCCAGAGTGATGTCTGAAGAGATGCCAACGATGCAGGATCCCCGCAGTGTGAGATGGTCTTCTGATGTTAGCTCAATTGTTGTCTTGTGCTCTCCAATGACATTCTCATGCCCATAGGCTCTGAACCGGACGCTCTGCATGGTTATTGTACTACGCCCAAGCCTTTTATGAATGCATACCATTTCTATCAGTGATTCGTATGCCTGAGGACCGTTTCAAGAAGGCAATTGATGACTTAGTTCGCCGTTTACGGAACAATGGATACATCAAGAGCGATGAGATGGAACGTGCCTTTAGGACTGTACCAAGGGAGGAGTTTGTCCGTTCTGACACCCGGAGTCATGCATACCGTGATTCTCCACTCCCAATTGGACTAGGACAGACTATTTCTGCACCTCACATGTGTGTGATAATGTGTGAGGCTCTCAGACTGAAACCCGGTCTCAAAATCCTAGAAGTTGGTGCCGGCTCTGGCTATCACGCTGCACTATGTGCAGAGATGGTCGCACCCAAAACAACCCAAACTCCTGGTCATGTATATACGATCGAGATTGTCACAGGACTCATTGAATTTGCCAGAGAAAACCTTGAGCGTAGTGGTTATGCTGGTCGCGTCACGCTCATTCATGCGGATGGCGGGATAGGACTGCCTGAACATGCTCCATTTGACAGAATTTTGGTCGCAGCAGCCGCACCCTCCGTTCCCAAGCCATTGATAGACCAGCTTAGTCCTGGTGGTATCATGTTAATCCCTGTGGGCGGAAAAGGGTTCTTTCAAGAGCTCATGATGGTAGAGAAGGACGAAGAGGGAAAGGTGATCCAGAGACGTTGGGGCGGTGTAGCCTTTGTTCCTCTTACCGGTGAATATGGACACTAAATCAGGTGGCCATGTGCAGCGGGATTACAGTCAGAATGACCTTATCATCATCATCAAGACCAAGAGCATTCCTGATATCGACTGGAGCGACAACCTCAAGAATCTCTTCGCTGTGATGCGTGCGCTGAGCTATGACGATAGCACCTTCTAATTTCTGATTAATCTTGACGCGGTAACAGATCACATCGCCAAATGTGCGCCCCTTATGGGTGAAACCACTCAAAACCAAGGGAGGTGTGTTCTTCATCCTGCCGACAGCCTTGCGTGAATCATCATCCACTATCTTCACATTTAGGGTTCCTAGATGTGGCTTGAAACCAAGAGCTGCTCTCAGTTTTGACGAGTAGATGTCGACATAATATGCACCCTCACCTATACCTGTGACGATTGAACCCTCTATCAAAATCTCGTCTTCAGGAGGGGTAAATGCAATTTCTAAGTTTGATAGGACATGCAGCAGTTCTTCTCGACCTTTGTCAGTCAACTGGAGAAGCATTCCCTCTGCAGTATGTATCCTGCTCAAGTAGCCCTGCTCAACACACAGTGCTATTCTTCTTGATGCTGTCTGTTGGCTGACGTTAAGGGTCTCTCCCAGTTCTCTTGTAGTGATCGTTGTCTTTCCATGGATAGCGCCCTTGTTGGCCAAGGAATACAGTGTAAACCAAATATCTGGAAGAATCATCATAATCAGTCCTTCAAACGTTCCTCAACACTGTCAAGCTTTTTCATCAGTTTACTCTGTCCAAATGCTCTTGTGAGATCACCTCGAGTTCGCTCAACAAGAGACCGCCCCACATCGCATTTTCTTCTCAAATCGGGAATTAACGCATTAGGATAGTCGAATGTCTGCAATTCCTCCAGAATCTCCTCCATGAAACCTAGGAGGGTTTCTGCCTTCTCAACATCATCGTGGCGTAAGAGGTCAAGTGCAGCTCTTCTCAACTCACCTACAGTGTCCGCAAGACCATTCAGATATGGTCTGGCCGGTATTTCATACGCGTCTGGAGTAGTGAATCTGCCATGTTCCAAGAGAGAGAGAAGGTTCACAGCTTCTGCAAGCTCCTGATAGGCCACATCAAGACTCTTAGCCTTCAGCATGAAGTCACTTTCAGACATTCCTTGTGAAGCCTCAACAATGATCTGATGAGCTTCTGAAGCTAACTCCTTCGCTTCATCGAATTTCCCACGATGAGTCATCTTGATGGACTCACTGCATCGACGAACTGCTTTTCGTCCAAGTGGTAAGATCTTCTCACGAACCAAATCATCTTCATCAATCTCGTTTCGTAATGGTTTGAGGATATCTGATAGCTTCATCTTCTTCAGCCTCGAATCAGTCATAGCTTCTTAATTGGTTTGTTGCGTGACAGCAGGACAACTCGACTCTCAACTTGTTCATCCTGAAGGTGGTACCCAGTCAGTACAGCAAGTCTCTCTGAGAATGCCCGAATCTCGCGATGTGAGGGCGCGTTGGACTGGTCCAAACGGCCTCGTGATGACCCCAAGAACATGTATCCTTTCACCTCAATGAAATCAGGTTCACCTAAATCGATGAGTTTCGCATAAGCCCGTTCATTGCTCATATTGCGGTTTGCAACCATTGTCAACCTGTTGACAGTTCTAGTGCGTAGAGACTGTAGAATTTCTTGAGACTTCAGAATGCGATTCCAACCATCTCTAACACCCGGCTTGCACAGCGTCTTGTAGGTGTCTTCATCAGGTGCAGCCAAGGTCACATAGAGCTGCGTTGGTAAAGACATGGTCGATAGAACATCTGGTTGTGTACCGTTTGTCACAAGGAACGAGGTCATCTTCCTATTATGGATCTCATCTATGAGGTCACTGATAAGAGGATGAAGGGTTGGTTCCCCTGCTAGAGAAACAGCCACATGTTTTGGATTCCTCGCCTCTTTGTACTTCTTCTCAGAAACAGACGCTCCAGCCTTTGGATTATATCCACCAAGAGACCTCAGGTTTGCCATGAGTACTGCGTCCATCAGCTCATTGACAGGAATGACATCTTCTTCAGACACCTCTACCTGGTCCCATCGTACTCCGATGTCATTAGGAGTCACTCGCCAACAGAAGTCACAGCTCTGAGTACACTTATCGACTACTGGTGTCATCTGTAGGCATCTATGCGACTCGATACCATAGAATCTCTGTTTGTAACAGGATGTGTCATGAAGAAGCGCCTTTTTCTGCCACTGACATGCTTTGTAGGCTCCTCTTTTACCAAGTAGATGGTACCCCTGTTTCTCGAGCTTTTCGCTTAATTCAATTGGCATGTCAGAGTTCAAACTGAGTCGAGGGCATGTCTACTGTGTGTCTTATCAGGGTTTCCAACAGCTGCGATAAACTTAGACAAAGTTGGAATTCCACTAGATGATCATCGAAACACAGAAAATTTCTGGGGGCTTTTATACTCTGGACAGGAACAAGAAGACGTGGTGTCTGGACGAGAGCCAAGTCCTGTGACACTACACCCGTCGCCGTCAGTTGGCCGGGGACGTTAAAACGTCTGATGGAGAGGCCGTAAGACATCTTCGCAAATCTTCCTAGATTTGCATGATGCAGCCTCGATGAAGCAGGAACCGAACATCATCTCAGACTCGATGTCCAAGATCGTCTAAGTTTCGGGCAACGGTTTGGCAAGCTCCATAGATGTCTATGACTTACGTGAGGACAGGTCCCCGGCCATATTCTCCTGCGTGCTCCAAGAACCTGTCAGAAGCTTCTTTCTTGACAACTCTCCCAGCAGTCTTCTGCTCTCTGAATCAAGTTTCCCTGGTGCTTCATTCTCATACGCACTACCTGGTAATGGCATGAAAACATGTCCGTGTGTCTTTGCCCCCATCTCAGCCAAGGAGTAACACAGATCAATACTGTCATGCAACTCCTTCTTGGTTTCGCCCGGAAGCCCAAATATCATGTCCACATGAGGAATGAAACCGCAATCTAAAGCCGCATTGATCGCCTCCAATCCATCTTCAACCGAATGGTGACGATTGGCTTGCTTGAGAACTCGATTGCTACTCGATTGAAGACCTATCTGGAGTGTCTTATTTGCAACATAGTTCCTCACCATCTCAAGAATCGGTCTAGTCACAAACTCTGGTCGGACTTCTGAAGGAAACGAACCAAAGAAGACCTCTTCCAGTCCCTCGACCTTGTGTACAGCTTTCAATAGACCCTCAAGCTTGTCGCTTTCCACAGTGCGACCACGTCCGCCATAAGACAGGGCGTTTGGTGAGAGAAACCACGTTCGATCAAATCCACTACTCTCCACAGCTTTGTTCAACCAACTGACAACAGAATCGATTGATCGGTTTCGGACTCTACCACCTGTAAGAAACGGTGTACAGCAGAATTTGCAGGAGAATGGACAACCTCTCGTAACCTCAATTGGGCCCACTATGTTCATACCTAGAGCAAAAGGAGGGTGGGCATCAAGGTCAACTGGGGCTAGGTCTCTTGGTATTGGACAGTCCTGAGTTACTCCTCCAACCACTCCTTCGACATCATCAGGGTCTTTATCATTCATCAGATACCAAAGCAGCTCTGGAAACGTCTTCTCCCCTTCCCCAATAACCACATAGTCAAACCCGTTCTCTAGCAACTCCCTAGGTCGTGCACTTGCATGGGGCCCTCCACCAACAATAGTAATAGAATCTCCAAACTCCTTGCGAACATCTCGAACCTCTCTGTAGATTCGATCAGTCTGTGTACTCATAACAGAGTGAGCGAGTACTGTGGGTCCTTTTGCCACACTCTTTTGAATTAATCCACTTGATGCCTCGATAGGAGCTTCTATTGACAGTTCGGTGAGTCTATGGTCAGTTTCAACTACGCCCACAAGAGCTGCCAGACTATACCTTGATGAGGAATGAGCCCTAAAGATGAGGGTATGCGAATCCACTTCATGCACACGCTTTAGTTGACTACACGCTCTGTGACTCCATTTTCAGTCACACTCATGACATGGATCTCGCCACCAGATTGAGCGTCTCTAGCGATACCTGCCTTGACCGCATTGGCTGCGATTTCCTCAGCCTCCTTCACAGTCAGGTTTGGTTTGAATCTATCTTCAAGAACACCATATGCAGGTGCTGTTCCAGTCCCGGTTGCTGTGAACTCGTCTGGAATTAATGACCCTCCCATATCCAAAGTGAAGAGCTGAGGTCCATCAGCATCTAATCCAACCACAACTGTCTGTATGAATAATGGTGCCATGCGTCTTGCATAGAGCGTGTTGGCTAGCATCTTAGAGAGTGCTTTTACAGTGATATCCTTCTTCTGATTCAGTTCGTAGAGCTTAATCTGAGCTTTCAGCCTGTTTACTAGCATCTGATAGTCTGAGGTAAGTCCCGCAGAAGCAAGAACTATGGTGTCTGTAAGCTTGAATGCCTTGACACCTTTGTCTGTTAGGACATGTGTGCCCCAAGTTATCAATGAATCAGTTGCTACAACCACACCATCACTGCATTTTATGCCAACAACAGTTGCGCCAGTTGGAAATGACATTATCAATAAGCCTCCAAAAGGGGAGTTATTCTATGTTGGCCACGTCCGGTCGTTTAATAACGTTTACGAACTGTCCTATCTTGTCCTAATGGAGCTTGACCGAATTGCGTAGACTCAATCCCTTTGCAAACATTCCAACTATTATGACAGCAGAGGAGGTCATAGAGTTTGCTCATAATCGGTCCATCAGAATCAGTATGAAGAGCTCACTTAGAATGAAGAAGATTGAGCGGACTCGTATAAGAGAGATCACTAGACTACAAGAGTTCACAAAACAAGTCAAGTCAAAGATCTCCGAAGCTGTGGAGCAGTTCCCCTCAGTAGAGCGACTTCATCCTTTCTACATAGAGTTGTCCGAGATTCTAGTAGGTAATGATAAACTGAAACAGTCTCTAGGGGCTGTGTACAACTGTATACCTCCAATTGATGACATCGCTGACAAACATATTCAAGCCATAAAGTTAGCCGATGAATTCAAGCAGATGAAGAAATCAAGGAGTGCAGCCAAAGGGCGAATCTCGTCAATACTAAGAGCTACAGCAGAGAATATTGATTTCATCATTGAGGCCAAAAAGACACTCTCCAAACTACCAGGAATCGCACCTAACTCCCCAACAATTGTGTGTGCTGGATTCCCAAATGTAGGAAAATCAACACTTGTGAAAGCGGTTTCTACAGCTGAACCAGAGATTGCATACTATCCATTCACCACACGCAGTGTAATCATAGGACATCTGAGGGTGGACAATCATAGCGTACAGATTGTGGACACTCCAGGAATCCTTGACAGACCGATGGCCAAACGAAACGAGATTGAACGCGAGGCCATTGCCGCGTTGAAGTATCTCGCACATGTCATCATCTTCATGATTGACCCATCAGAAGCATGCGGATGGACCTTTGACCAACAGCTGAATCTTTTAAGCGAAGTACAGAAGATGTTCCCCTTGAACCCCCTCTTGATTGTTCTCAATAAGGTAGATATTACTCCTCCTGAGAAGCTTGAAGCTGCAAGGAAGAAACTTCCCGAGAGACACGAGATCATAGCAATCGAGGGGACTGGAGTTGAGAAACTGATGCGAGATGCTGTCGAAGAAGTTGATCTGACATCTCTTCAGGAGTCTGTTGATGACTACTTGGCATCCCTCTCAGAGTGACAACCCCGCGCCCTCAACTAGAATAGTGCCTGGTTCTCCAATTTTGCCATGCAACTCAATTCTAACGCCCAGAATTTGTTCAACCGCCCATATGTTCGTCGTCAAATGGGAAGTAATCTGGGTCACACCAATCTTGCTGCTTCCGTTTGCTATTGCAAGATAGGGAATGAGCATGTCGCAAAGGTGAGAGTCTATCGCCATCCCTGTTGAAACCTCAGACACCAATTTTGAGGCTGCGTCATGGCCAACACGTTCTGCACTCTTACCTCGTTCACCAAGCGCATCTGCACCTATCCTGATTCCATCTTCTGACTCTACCCAGACCACTATGCCGCTACCAGGTCCAAGGTGTCGGTCCTCATCCTTACGGTAGGATTCACGGACGATGTCTGACTTGAGTTGTAGTTGATTGAGAACCATCTCTCCTGCAGCGGCAGCCTGTCGTTCAGCGATGTGGCCTGGTAATCGTACGCAATGAGATATGCCTCCTGAACTTCTGAGCATTCCCAGTTGAACTTCTTCGAAGGGCTTGACACCACTGACTGGGATAACATCGCAGATGACATCACCACCACCTCTGGGGTAATGACCACGTTTTTTCTGTTGAATCTCGACCTTAGGTCCCATTCTTTCCAGAGTATGGACAAAGACATTGTTCATGTAATCAATCGGGGGACTCCACTTTACATCGGTTCCACCACGAAGTCTGAAACTAATTGGCTCTTGCGATAAAACTGCAGGCGGCAGGGCTGCCTGAAGTACTAATGATATTGATCCTGCAGTACCAACATCATAGGTAATCTTCCCGCCACAGCGTTCACGTGGCACAAATTCTACCGCTGCGCTTCCAACATCTAGACCCTTAATCTCAGCATTAACGATTTTCCCAGCAACCTCAATTCCAGCGATATGCTGTCTTTTGAGACCTGGCTTTGGTCGACCCGCACGTATGTTGGTAATTCGAACTGATTTCATAGTCAGTGCTGAGAGTGAGATCGCTGTTCGTAAGATCTGACCTCCGCCCTCACCATATGAGCCATCAATCTCAATCATTTTCAGAACCCTGTGAGAAATCTGTCTACCCCGTTATGAACTTCTTCCTTATGACAATAATTTTGTCCCAGTACTAACCCTTATTTGTGCCATAAGACTCCCTCAAAGAGCGATAACGATGAAATCACTGTTCATTGGGCGTTTTCAGCCAATCCACAAAGGCCACATCCACACTATCAAACAAATCTTGGCTAAGAAAGAAGACATTATCATAGTCGTTGGAAGCTCCCAGTACTCTCACACTCCGAACAATCCATTCACTGGCGGCGAGAGAGTGATGCTCATCAGACGGGCACTGATAGATGAAAAAATCCCCTTAGAGCGTATCGCCGTAGTCCCCCTCTCAGACATCAATATTCACCCTCTGTGGGTGAGTCACATGCGTTCCTTTGTACCCTATTTCGATAAGGCCTACAGCCACAACCCCCTTGTCAAGAGGCTCCTTGAGGAGGGCGGCATCAAGACTGATTCAACAAAACTGCTTGAGAGGTCAACATATAGTGCAAGCCATATTCGTGATCTGATGCGATGGGGGAATGATGAATGGGAGACTCTTGTCCCTGAGGGTGTTGTAAAGCTGATCAAGAAACACAAGCTAGACGAACGCGTCCGTGAAGTGGGAGAGAGTCGAACAAAAAGGTAACTTTTCTTGCCCAACTCCTTAAATAACAGCCCTGGAAACTTGAAATCGGTGAACGACAATGCTAGGTGAATGCGTTCCGAAACTTCATTAACCGTCTTATTCTCAGTCCTAGCCTGTTCCATGCATCACAAACGAAGCAGAGGATGACACCATGAACAGCAAGAAGAACGATACAAAACAAGCTATCTTTGACATAGACAAAGAGGACAACTTTCCAGATTGGTATACTGAAATCTGCCGAGTCGCTGAACTCGCTGATGTCAGGTACGGTGTCAAAGGGTTCACTCCTTTCCCTCCGTGGAGTACAATGAGCATGGAGCTGATGTTTGACATTCTGGAAGAGGTCTTCCATAGAACAGACCACTTGCCTATGATATTTCCCACAGTCATTCCGGAAGCAAACCTTAGGAAAGAGGCTGATCATGTTGAGGGCTTCACTCCCGAGGTCTTTTGGATTTCAGAGATTGGTGACGGTGAGAAGTTAGAAGAGAGACTTGCCCTGAGGCCTACAAGTGAAACCGCCATCTACCCCATGTATTCACTATGGGTGAGAAGCTGGCGAGACCTACCCTTAAAGAGGTACCAGCGCGCGTCAATTTTCAGGTCGGAAATCAAGAGCACTCGTCCATTCCTACGGGGTAAAGAGTTTCTCTGGATTGAAAGCCACAATGTGTACGCAACACATGAAGAGGTAAAAGCTCAGGTCATTGAGGACATAGAAATCACAAAAGAGGTCTGTACTGACAACTTCGGCCTACCAGTGATGGTGTTCCGAAGGACTCAGTGGGACAAGTTTCCTGGAGGGTTCAATACCTATGCAGCTGATGCGCTGATGCCCGACGGAAAAATGATTCAACTGCCTTCAACCCATGATCTTGGTGATAACTTTTCCAAAGCTTTCGACATCAAGTTCCTGAACAAGGAGAATGAAACCGTCCATGCATGGCAGACCTGCTACGGTCCTGCTATCTCAAGAATCTATGGAGCAATGATTTCTATACACGGGGATAATAAGGGTCTCAGACTACCCTTCAAGGTAGCTCCATATCAGGTAGTGGTTGTACCAATCTTCAAGGGCACGAATGCCGATGCTGTACTCAAGTACTGTCAGGACATTAAGAAAAAGCTCCAGAAGGCTGGTATTAGGGTCTACCTTGATCAGAGCGAGGAAACTCCAGGATGGAAGTATAACTA
Organism: Candidatus Thorarchaeota archaeon; assembly: GCA_050124975.1. Classification (GTDB taxonomy): domain Archaea; phylum Asgardarchaeota; class Thorarchaeia; order Thorarchaeales; family Thorarchaeaceae; genus SMTZ1-45. The sequence goes on from JASFEF010000016.1 coordinate 22,309, forward strand.
TTGGGAGATGAAGGGTGTTCCCATCCGAGTCGAAGCAGGCCCCCGTGATCTCAAACAGGACAAGGTCGTTGTATTTCGTCGCGATACAATGAAACGAGAAACCATCGGCCTAAAGGACCTGAAAAAGAGAATCACTGCACTCGGAAAGGAGATTGATGAGAATCTTCTCAAAACTGCAGAAACAAAGTTAGAAGGGTGCGTCGTGGATGCTGAGAGATTCGGCGAGATTGATGATGCCCTTGACCATGGAAAGATTGCGCGAGTGCCCTTCTGTTCAATAGAGATGGATGCATACTCCTGTGCTGAACAGGTAGAGAAGAACACGCGTGGGACAATTCGTGGAACCCGGATGGATCTCGATGAAGAACCCGAAGGTCTTTGTGTCGCGTGTGGCAAGGTCGCAAAAGAGGTCGTCTATATAGCACGGTCCTATTAGAATAGAAATCCATGGTTTTCCGGACACATCTCTAGAGAATCATGGAACCTCTCTTGGAGTTGAGTGATTGAAAGTACTGGTTCCCTACCCTGATGAGCTTGTCAAGATGTTCAAAACCATAATTGGTGACGATGCTGAAGTTGTTCAGTCGGAACGTTCAGTGGAGTCAATGCTTGAATCTGGTGGTGACGCAGAAGTCATTGCTTCTGTTATCGTTCCTGGTGGGTATATCCGGAAAGCATCGAATCTTCGAATGATCCAAACATTTGGAGCTGGAATCGATAGAGTAGACCTTGATGCTGTTAGAGACCGTGGTGACGTCATTGTGTGTAACAATCATGTCAACTCCGCTGAAGTGGCTGAATCTACTATATCATTGCTCCTCGCTGTTGCTAAGAACCTGATTCCAAGTGATAGAGAACTTAGGGCTGGAAATTGGGTCCACAGATGGGGTGGTCCTGTTCCAAATCTCGAGATTCGAGGAAAGAATGTCCTCATCATTGGATTAGGTCACATTGGTGCGGACATAGCGAAGAGATTGAGGTCTTTTGATGTCACAATCACTGCTGCCACTCGTAGTGGGGCTTCACGTAATGATGATCTTGTTGACCAAATCATCAGGATTGATGAAGTGAAACGCCATATCAAAGACGCAGATTTTGTAATCCTATCCCTGCCCCTGACAGATGAGTCTACAGGTCTTGTCAATAGAGAGTTCCTCTCTTTGATGAAACCAACCTCAATCTTGGTGAACATATCTCGTGCTCAAATCATTGATGAACAGGCTCTCTATGAAGCGTTAAAGGAGAAACAGATTCATGGTGCAGGAATTGATGTATGGTGGAGATATCCCAAAGAATGGCGCGGAACAGCAACTCCGCCATCTGATGTGCCGTTCCATGAACTCGATAATATTGTGATCTCACCTCACAGGGCGGCATATTCTGCACCCACTGAGCGTGAACTGTTCCTGTTTGCAGCAAAAAACATCCTCCGATTCATCCGAGGTGAAACCCCTCTGAACATTGTTGACCTCGAACGAGGCTATTAACCCTCAAGAAACAGAAAATGTAGGAGTACTTCAATATCCCTACCATATCAGATTGTAATAGGGAGTATAGTCTCATGGCGCGTACATTATACCTCACTGAGCCAGAGAGTCAAGACTTTAAGGAGAGCGTCAATCATCGCAGAGGAAACAGTCAATATTCGAGGGACGATGCGTTGACCCTAGAAAGTCTATCAGAAATACCTGGCGTTGGTGAGAAAGTCAAGCAAGCCCTGATTGATCACTTTGGAAGTGAAGCGTTAGCTCTCAAGGTGATCCATGACTCACGAGTTGATCTTGTGGCTGCCGTACCAGGCATCGGATCAAGACAGGCTGTCAACCTTGTGAAGGGTGCCTTTGAGAAAGAGTTTGGTGCCAGCTCCAATATGCTGCTGCGAAGTCAGGACATTCGGAAGATATACGAATCGAGTCTTGATATCATCCGAGGTTATGCGAACACCACATATGCGAAAGATAAGCTGTTCCTCTACTTTCCTTTGCCTCCAGAGAAGACGGATGTCATTCTTGAGAGACAGAAGTATTTCGCAGATGCATCTGAGATGGCAAGAGGATTGACCAATGACCAGCGTGAGAATCTGAGGAGTCTACTGAGCCAGGTAAGGGGGCTCTATCGGAGGATAAAACCACGCAGACTAGAGGGTCGAGTGATCATCACAAACGATGACAAAGTGTTTGACACACTAATCAAGGAAGGAGTTGACAGATGGTGCCCCGTGTATGTTCTATCTGAAGGAGAGAGCGGGGCTGAATATGCTCAAGGCTACGATTTGGTTCTCTACATATCCCCATTAGGAATCTATGATGAGTCAATTGACATGCTTGACAATGTAGAGATTCTGGGGAAGGAATGGTCGTTGGAGGATGTTCTACCAGAGAAGACTGTGAGTTTCTACGCCCGCAACTATCGAGTGATTGATGCATCTTGTCAGATTGTAGAGGCTTTCAATAAGATTCCCACAAATGACTCAGTTGCAACTTTTACATCTGCTCTAGACTTTGATCTCCTTACTAAGGTGGGTGAAATACTCAAGAATCTGGATGAGGAAGGGGACCTAGCCCAGGGGATCGATGTAGAGTTAGACAGGTATCGGAATGCGGTAAAGGTGTTCCCAACAGCCATTGCTGAAACTGAAGCTTGGTTAAATGAAGAGATTACCGCACGCATCTCAAAGAGCAAGGTCACGCTAGGTGGCCAACAAATCATCAGCATCCTACAGTCTGCAGACATGGAAGGGGCTGATGGGAGTGCTCTACGGAACATGCTACCAGCTGAGATTGTTGAAACCTTTACAACCACACTTCAGGAAGCTGAAGACAAACTGGTTCAGATGCTTGGTCTCACAGTAAGAGAAGCCGACTGGGTGACTGGAATCATCAGCGAGGAAATCTCTCTGCCTGTCAAGATGGTGACTACCCAGATCAATGACCTCGAAGACAAAATCAGACGTATATTCGCTGACAAACAGTTCCGACTCATTAAGAAATTTGCTAACGAACTTGATGAACTAAAGACGGTAGTGACACAGGCTGTCCAGACACTCCTCGAGTTTGATCTATTCCTTGCTGTCGGTCTGTTTTCTGCAGATTATTCATTACAAACTCCTGAGATCTCCCATGAATACTCTGGAGTTGGAGTACAGGAGGCCACCAACCTATTCTTGATAGAGAGTCATCTCAGGGGAAAACATGGAACTGTTGAGCCAATCGATTATGCCATTGGTAAAACACCCTTCCAACCTTCGGGCACAAATGGAGAGAACTGTGCTATCCTTTCAGGTGCAAACAGTGGTGGAAAGACCACGACTATACAAACACTGGCTCAGATAGTCACAATGGCTCAATCAGGATTTCCAGTCCCGGCCAAGAAGGCATACCTCCCAGTGTTTGAGGAGTTATACTTCTTCTACAAGAGTAGAGGTATGGTGAGTGCAGGGGCCTTCGAAACAACTCTGAAGCAATTTGCTGATATTGTAGTGTCCAATAAGGCCAAGCTAGCGCTGTTCGATGAAGTTGAAGCAATAACGGAACCAGGAAGTGCTGCCAACGTCATAGCAGGTCTCATTGAGATTCTTCAGAGTGACCCAAAGACATCCACAGTCATCTGCAGTCATCTTGCCAGAGAAATTGATGCTGTCACAGATGCTCCTATCAGAGTTGACGGAATCGAAGCAAAGGGTCTTGATGAGAACCTTGAGCTCGTTGTGGACAGAACGCCCAAGTTTGGAATACTTGCTCGCAGTACCCCTGAACTCATCGTCGAGAGGCTCTCGAAGCTAGCCAAAAGTCCCAAGAAGGAAGTATACACTAAAATCTTGGATAATCTCACCAGAGTTCGAACCAAATGAGCCAAAGAGTCCTTGTATTTGGAGACGCTCACATTCCCTCACGGAGGGACTCCATTCCTGAGGCGTTCTATAGTCACATAGAACACACTAGTTATGACATGGCACTCATTACAGGTGACCTTGTACGAGAAGCAGAGATGCTAGCAGCTCTTCCCCCTCTGCCTAGGAGCTTCATTGTGGTCGGGAACATGGACTATGGTAGTAAATACAACTTCCATGAACAAGTTCAACTTGATAGTTTCAATGTCCTGCTCATTCATGGAACACAACTACGACCACGGGGTAACATCAAACAGCTATGGGAGATTGCTCAACAGATTGGAGCAGATGTGGCTATCCATGGGCATACCCACACAGCCTCTATCGATCTATACAAAGACCAGCTGTTTTTGAACCCTGGAACCATATCAGGAGCCACAGGTGGATGGGCAGGCAGAACCGATGCCAGTTTCATCGAGCTTGAAGTGAGTGAAAATGAGCTTTTAGTCAGACTATTCCAAACAGACTGGAAGGTTGTGAAAGAATCAACAATCAGCTTTCAGAAAACAGAGGATCGTGTGATTCAACTCTAGTATTCTCCCCATGGATCAGGGCTCAAGAGCCGCATGTATATCCGCTTGAGAACATTGGCACTCTCAAGTACAGCAGCTTTGGCTGTCTTCTGTCTATCAACAATCTTTGATGACCCCTTGACTGATCCTAGAATTTTTCCGAACATGCCCTTTTCTGCACTACTCTGTCCATCTGTCTTGACCTTTTCAGGAGTTGCCTTTCCAATCTCCTCCTCAGGAAAAATGTCCCTTGTGAATCTAAGTTCTGAGAAGAATGAAGAAAGCGTCTCCTTTACTGCCAGTTTTTCCGGAGGCTCCTCAGGTAGCTGAGATACTATGTCCAAAGCCCTTTCTCTGAGATTTATAGACAGAATCGACTGTATCTCTTCGGCCAGATCCCGGTTCATTGCACATGCTATACCTATGTTAATCATTAGAATTCTAATTCGATCAAGAATGACCCCTGTGTCACTGCCAACAAGTGACTTCCCCCTCATGGAAACCAACCAGTCCTCATATGTCTGGTTGACCATGTGTAATTCTTCTTCGAACTCGACTATTCTCCCCATCTCATCAGGTGGTATCAATGTGCACCACACAGTCATTGGGACATGG
>JASFEF010000017.1:0-26953 GCA_050124975.1 Candidatus Thorarchaeota archaeon
TTCTTCTATGCCACCATCACATTGAGTCTGTTCAAGGTCTTCTATGGAATGACAATGACTCCATACCAGTCATGGATGCCTGAGCTCACAGAGCCTGAAGAACGTCCAGCAGTTTCATCTTGGCAAAACGTTGCAAACTTCATTGGTTTTGTAATTGGAACATTCGGATCTGCTCTCTTGGCAATTGAGGCGATTGAATGGGAGTTACCAAGTGAGATTCTCTATATGATTCTGGCTTTCGTAGTAATGCAGTTGCTTGGATTCTTTCCATCTCTCATGGGGTTACACAAAGAAGGCAAATTCATTCCACAGCCATCAATCCGAAAGGATCTAAGAAGAGCTTTGAAAGACAGAGATTTTGTTGGCTGGTTGGTAGCTCAGGGTCTTCTATCAGTTGGAATTGCAATGATCACTACTACCACTTTTCCATACATCAATGACTACTTGGTGTTTGGAGTCATGGAGTTTATCATCTTTGGAGTTGAGCTCCTTTCAGTAGTCTTTGTATTCTTCCTGATATACCAACTCACAATTCGAAGGATAGGTAAGAGGTTTACCTTGCAGCTTGCAATGATGTTAGCAGTTGTGTCTCTACCATTCACGATGGTTATCACAACATCAAGTGGTGCCTTCTTATTACTGGCTTTTGCAGGTGCTGGAGTTGCAGGATACTATCTTATGCCATATATCGTCTATGCAGATTTTGCTCAGAAGGATGAGATAATGACTGGAGAGGGGCGTGCAGGATTCTATACCAGTTTCCCCTCAATTCCACTAAACGGAATGCAAGCCTTCTCTGCTTTTCTGTGGGGTATAATCTTTGCATTACCAGAAATAGTACCAATTCCCGATAATCCTTCAGAGCTAGTTACTCAAGGGTACCTCTTTTGGGGACCAATTGCATCACTATTCCTGTTGATGTCAGTTTTAGTGTTGTTCAAGGTCGACATCGATCCAGACTTTGAATCTCTCAAGGCTCAGTATCCGCAACAAGAGTCTGAAATTGAGACATAGCAGGATTTCGGAAGTTACTTCAGTAGCTTTCGAGAGTTACATGATGTGAGGTCGCGTGCATATGAGTGTGAATGAGCGCGTGATTGTGAGGTTCGCAGGACCCGAGCTCCTGGAATGGTGCGTAGTCGAAGACAGCCAAGTCACTGAGCAGGTAATTCGTCACAAAATCATCAATGACGAAATCATCATAGCTGAGCTAGATGGTAAGCCAGTAGGCTATCTCCGTCTTGAGTACCTTTGGTCAACCATTCCGTATATTGGAATGATATTCGTCATTGAAGATTATCAGAAAGAGGGCATCGGACTGAAGATTCTGACTTTTATTGAAGATTATCTTAAAGGTCGAGGTCATGATGTATTGTACAGTTCCTCACAAGCGAACGAGCCAGAACCTCAAGCATGGCATCGATCAGTTGGATTTGTTGAATCAGGTATCATCTCAGGTATCAATGAAGGAGGTATTGGAGAGGTCTTCTTCAGAAAACCACTCACCTAACTAGAATTCATACCTCGACCTAACTTTCTCTCTATGAATGGTGCAACCGCAAAAAGCAGAAGGTATAGAATCGGTGCTCCTGTATTGAACTCAATCACACTATTGAAGATGAGATTGAACAAATCAAGGACTCTGATTCCCGAGAGTAACAGAGTGAGTTCCATCGAGAAGTGGACAAAGAATCCTACTGAGAAGATATACAATATCTTCTTCCAGCTAAGGTCGAATTTCCCCATGTAAGCAAGTATTGCGAGAAGAACGTATTCTGCGATGATAGCGTATATCTGGAAGATTCTCTGTTCAGTCATGACCCTTTGGACTGTGATCTCTGCGTCACTGATGGGTATAACAAAAGAAAGTAAGCCAAAGAGAAGCCAGCCGCCAAGGAGAAATAGAGACCATCGAAGCATCTCCTGTTTTGAATTCTCTTTCTTTGTATCAATAGAGAACATTACTTGGACATAGGAATATTCAATCATCCCATATGTGATTGAGAAGTATACAAAGAATGCAAACGGGGACATCCAGAAAGGTAGATTCTCTACAGTCCTGATTCCTTGGAGGTTATACCAGATTCCGTAGTCAACTATCATGTTTACCATGATACCAAAGAGTCCAAAAATCAGTGGCTTGATGTATCCTTTCCTATAGAGAAAGAAAATCCAGAGAGCTGTGAAGACTAAGTCAAACAACATGAAGTCGAAATCAAAAATCCGAATTACCACGCTCTCAAATTGCATAAGCAACAAATTTTGACCTGCGATAAAAAGATGTGGATGCTACAATCTCTCTGCTAGAAATTTACCTGCTGCATCAAATAAATCAATGACACCTTCTCCCGTCTTTGCAGATACTTCAAACACAGTGGCATTGTATCCGGCCGCGAACTCTTGCGCCTCTTCCAAGGTGACTCCCATTCCATCAATCCTTTCATCGACCTTATTGCCAACAAAAAAGACCTCACAGTTTGGAACCCCAGTGTGTAGTCTTGTAATCCAGTTTCTCAACCTATGAAGAGTAAAAACTCGATTCACGTCATAGACTGCAATTCCAAGCTTGGACCCAATGAAGTAGTCAGAAATAACTTCCTGGAATCGCGGTTGGCCACCTAGATCCCAAATCAGCAGTGTGATGTCTGTACCACCAACACGAACCTTTTTGGTCGCGAAGTTGACTCCAATAGTCATTTTCATTTTCTGGTCGAAACGGTCTTCTGTGTATCTTACAGCTATGCTAGTCTTACCGACCCCACCCTCACCAATGAGCACGGTCTTAAAGACTGGCATCCTCATACTCAAAACTACGACCTCTAAGGGAGTGGGCTTTAGCCTGCACATATAGCTTTTTGGTCGATATGTTTCGGGGGAGAAAAGCGAATCATGGTAGGAAGAAAGTTCCTTCAGCAATGAGTCGGACCTTTCCTGACACATGCACTTCTTTCATGTTTTCATCGGGAACAGTGACAACTAACTTGCTTGGTCTCTTGATCTCATATCCTTGCTCAATGTTGATGGGGTCACCAATCCTATGGTCGCTCAGTAACTTGTACTTCTCCAAGTAAGCACCACACGGACCTGCAGCGCTCCCAGTAGCAGGGTCCTCGACAACACCAACATCGGGTCCGAACATCCTTGCATGAACATGAGAGTCTGAATGCGTGGTTTCAGTTGAGAATATCAGGACCTGTTTAGTGGGAAGATCTGACAGGTTTGTATCAAATAGAGGAGGAACTGGAACTGCTCTCTTCACTGCTGATAGTTTCTTGATTGGAACGATGATGAAAGGAAAACCTGTTGACACAATCTGTACTGGACTATCTTGATCGATATCACTGCTGGATAGTCCAATCACCTCTGCTACCTTTGACACATCATCAATGGTTATGCCAAAAGTGGGTTTGGGTTGAATCATACGAATAAAGTCATTATCGAGAAAATCGACGCGAATTGGTCCAACTCCAAGCTCAAGTAGTGCTTCAGACTTGTCAGGACTAAGAAGCTGCTTGTATCTAAAGACAAAGGCGGTTCCCAGTGTTGGATGTCCTGCAAATGGGATCTCCGCCGCTGGAGTGAAAATTCGAACCTTTACATCACAGTCCTTTTTCGTAGACTCCACCAGGAATGTTGACTCCGAGAAGTTCATCTCCAGGGCCATTCCCTGCATCTCTTCTTGTGTTAGAGTGGTGTTTGCCTTCTTGTTCCAATACGTGGCTAGCTGATTGCCACCAAAGGACATTCGATCGTCAACAAACACACTAGTTTGGACATACGGAAACTCTCGCATGGTTGAAGGAGAGTTGCCCCAACTTATGCAGCTTACGGTGTGCGAAAGAAATCAGCATTTGACCTTGTCAAGTTCACCCTGGCAGACGTCTCGGTCTCCTTTCGCAGCAATTCCATCAATGGCCTTCTGTGCAGTTTCCACATATTTCTTGCACTCACTCTTGTTTCCAGCCACTGCATGAGCTCGAGCAAGAGCTTCGTAGATGAAGGGCATGTCCCAATCCTTCCAATTTTCATCAGTCTTCTCAGCTTCTTTCGCAAGCTCTAGACCTCTGTTGGCGTGGAATAGAGCTGGTTCACTCCTCTTCATGTGAGCATAGATTCTCGCAAGCATGTATTCAGCTCTTACTGCATTGACAATCGTTCCAACCTTACTCCAATGGTATCTTGCTGTGTGAGCCATATGCATGGCTTGTTCAAGTTCCTCATCAGTTGGGTCCTCTTTATCCAGAGCTGGCCAGATCTCATTGTTGGTCTGTGCCGCTATCTTCCTGTGGAATTCCTTCAATGTCATCTTGTCATCATCTGACATTCTTCTCATCTCCAAAAATATATCATACAGCTCCTTGTATAAGTATTTAACTATTGTTAAAAAGAGAGATTTGGTCAACCATTTCTGAAATATACTGTTTCAGATAGTAACATCTTGTGACCCTATTTTGTGACACTTCTTTATATACGAGATTTGATTGACTTTACATAGAAAGACACAACGCGAACGGCTTAAGAGGCACGCTAATGCACAAGCCTAGCGTTGAATTATGGGTTTGATACAATGAAACCAATTGATGAAGATGAAACTCCACCACCTGAGGACATTCCTGAAGATGTCGAGGATGTGGAGGTGGAAATAGAGGAAGAGGTACTTCGTGGTAGACGAAGAGGCAGAAGCAGACGTCGAAGATCAAAACTTCGAGAATACGCATCCATTGGAAGCTTTGTTGCATGGATGGGCTTTTTGGTCGTCTGGTTCTTCTTCTTTGCAGGCGCCTTCACACTCTTTGAGAACATTGCAGTTGTGGTTGTAGCTCTTCTTGTTGTGTTTGCAGCTAATTCAGTTATCCATATACCACTAGATGAGGGTTGGAAATCTAGAACAAGTGCACTCAGTGCATTTGTCTGGTTTATCTTTCTGATTATCTGGATTTTCTTCTTTGCAGTAGATTTTGGAATCTTTGAGAACATTGGGATTGCACTCGCTTCTTTGCTGATCATCGGTGCAGTCAACGTTCTCCTTTGGGTTCCTTCTGTCGGAGAGGAAGGAGGTGCACGCGTCAGTGCACTCGGTGGGATTGGGTGGCTAACATTCATGGTCCTGTGGTTACCCTTCTACAATGATGTTGCACTCATCTATCCAATCAGTGGATATCAGAACATTGCCATAATCCTAGCATCCTTCCTAGTGATGATCTTGGTAGTGACTGCTCCATGGGGTGGAATTACTGTTGAGATGAGGGGCGAACCTGAAGGTGTTATTCCTCGGGCGAAGGGATCATTCGCTGGTTTTCTACTGTGGCTTCTGTTCATTGTGATATGGATGTGGTTCTTTGCTGCTGGATATTCAGATAACCAGAACGTTGCAGTGATCATGCTATCATTTGCAATCTTTGCTGCGATAATGCTAGCAGTATGGTTGCCTTGGGCACGAAAGCGAGGGGAGGGACCGGAAAACTGGTGGGCCATTGGATTAGCGTTCCTATGGGTCATCGCTTTGGCACTATGGTTCTGGTTCCTTGCAGATGACTTCAATGCATACCAGAACTTTGCCGTGTTCCTAGTTACTCTACTGATTATCGCTGCTGCTAGTGGCGGTGCTCAGTGGAAGAAATACCGTGACTTCGAAGCCATGGACTGGGACGATTGAGGATAAGCTCCTGATGTTAGGAAGGGCAGGTATTCCCTGCCTTCCTTTCAATTTTCTTTTTCTAGTAAGCTAGCCAACCACCATCAATGGCTAGTGTATGCCCTGTGATGTACTTTGCATCATCACTAGCTAGAAAACAGGCTCCACCCCGTATCCACTCGTTCTCAGCGAACATTGGAAGAGCCACCCTTGGTTTGATGTATTTGTCACTGATCTTCTTGTCCGTCATTGCCTCGATTGACATCGCTGTTGGGAAGAAACCGGGTGCAATCGCATTAACTCGGATGTTGTGTTTTCCTAGTTCAATGGCGAGAGCCTTAGTCATTATGACCATTCCACCCTTGGATACATAGTAGCTCACTTCAGTAAACTCAGTTCCTCCGAAACCGAATGTTGATGAGATGTTAATTATTGATCCAGATTTCTTCGGGATCATTACCTTTGCGACTTCCCTGGTAGCGAGAAAGGCTGATGTGAGATTTACATCCATCACAGTATTCCAATCGTCAAGTGTTTGTTCGATGAGTGGTTTGACGATATACATACCAGCATTATTCACCAACACGTCAACCGTACCAAATTCTTTCACGGTAGTATTAACCAGGTTGATGATGTCGTCTTCTTTAGCCACATCTGTCTTGACTGGAAGCGCCTTCACACCATATTTTCTCGAAACCTCATCTGCAATCTTCTTCAGTAGATCTTCTCTCCTGGCTCCTAAAACAACATGTGCACCTGATTCAGCAAATGCATGAGCAAACTGCTCACCGAGACCTGTAGAGGCACCAGTGATGATGACAATCTTATCGTCTAAATCGTATCTTACCATGTGAAACACCTGTTAGAAACTCTCTGGTTCCTTCACAAGTGCAGACTGCCTATTAAGTATCACATCTTCAAAACAGCTATTCAGATGATTTAGTATTTTGTTTAGAATTTTGCTTTCTAAGCTGGTAAAGTCTAAAGAGACCTATGGGTACTACAATGATCAACCAGATTACTATGTCACCGATTGTGGACATGAGGACACTAGTCCCAGTTGGATCAAGCCACATCTGACCCAGCCTCATCATCCTGACTAATGGGAAAACAAGAATAACACCAAAGATTCTCTTCAGTTGAACTGAATTCACCTTTGTTGCAAATCTAGAACCGAATTGTGCACCTACAAGCATCCCAACTCCGAGAGCGATAGCAAAGTATGGATTGATATAACCTTGGATAAAGTTCATCGCTGTTCCAGCAGATGCAGTAAACATCATAGTAAACATGGAGGTTGCAACAGCAGCATGCATTGGCAAACCCATCAAGACTGCGAGTACGGGAACAACTACTGCACCACCGCCAATCCCAAGCAACCCTGCTGAAATTCCTCCGATGAATCCACCAAAGAGAGAGATAGCCAGTTTTTTGTCAGTCAGGTTTGACATATTGTAATTCGCAAGCTCAGATGCGATGTCTCCCTTCTCGCGCTTCACAGCAAACAGCATCCTGATGGCTACGGGCATAAGTGCGAGTCCAAAGATCAGTCTTAGTGCATATGGACTTTGAATCATGGTTCTTAGGGTGACACCAATCAGTGACCCAGGAACTGTAGTGATTGCTAGGAAAAGGCCTGCTCTAGGAATAATAGGACGCGGATCTTGTCGCCAATATGCAATACTACTTGCTACTGCGAGAAATAGAGCTGCGACAAGTGCAGTGGCTGGAGCGAACTGTTCGCTCAACAAGAAGACAATCATTAGAAGAGGAGTGTTGAATATTCCGCCCCCAATGCCGACCATTGATGAGATCGTGCCAACACCCACGGCATAGATTGCTATCAGGACTGCATCCATTATCATTTCCTGCATTACTAGTCCTTCCGTTGGCGGCTCGGCATTCAGACCACTACTTAAGCAGTGCTATGCAGTCAGCTAGTCTTCAAGATGGTGTCTTGCGCTGGGAGAAACTGAATAGTCCGCAAATCATAATCAATAGCCCGACGAAAATCAGTATCGATGCTATACTCTGTTCTGTGAAGTTCCCTGAAAACGCATTTACAATCAGTCCACCAGCGAGGACTATGAACCCAACAATCGTTGTAACTGTAGCAGGTCTTGTATTGAAGAACAGGAAGCTAGGCGGTGTATCTTCTCTCTCGATTGATGGTGCTTCCGAGAGCTTGACTTCACTCTTGTAGAAGCGCAGTCTATCCTCTGTCAGAGTTCCACTCAGCTCACCTGCTTCGAGAAGTTTGTTGATGAGCTCGATTACCTCGTCTGATGTCAATAACAACTCATCGACCAGAGTTTCAATGGCACTGACATTCTCATTGAGTATAAGATGGATTAATTCATCTTTCTTCTCCGACATGTCCGATACACCACAACATAGGCAGGCAAGACGTGAAACCATATTTCTTTTCCCTTAAGAGCGGATTCTTATCACGTTTTGATAACCTACGATTTAGTTGCATGAAATACTACTTCTCCAAGACTTGTTTCATACAAACCAGAATTGGGAAAATAATGTCTTAGGACTCGACTGATTTGATTCCCTTCGACGATTCCTAGTTCAGGAAAGAGTTCACTTGATGTAATTCTGATGAACTCTCCAAGTGTCGGTTTTTGAGGTTCATCAAAGAAAGCAAAAGGTGTAAGGATTCGGAGTTGACCTTTCCTCGTCAGTACCCTCTTACATTCAGCGATAGCACTTGGAAGCCTATTCATCTTGGGTACACCATGTAGATGAATTTCTGAAAATGTTTTACTCTCGACGGACAGATTGGCAATGTCATCCCCCACAACATCATACGAGATACCAGTCTTTTGCAGAACCAAATCCGAACCCACAGTTGAGATACTAGTTTCATCTGACGAAAGGAGGAGGTCACGGATAATTTCCAGATCAATGGTCTTAATGTGTGGAAACGCCGCATACAGAATCCTACCCCTCAACCTCCGGTTGTGATTCTCTTCCGCGAAGGAGTATAGTTTTTGAGGATTTTCTTGTCTATAGGAATTATAGAAATGCAATATGGTTTCGATGCTGTTTTTGAGACTCTCCCGTAGGTGCGCTTCAGCCGCAGGTCCAATCTCATAGATCCTCCTGTATGGACCAAGAGGTCCAGGTTGTAGTGCACTGACAACAAGGCCCTCATTCTCCATTGCCTTCAGTAGTTTAGGTAGTCTTGTTCTCCGAGGATCTGCATAACCAGTCATTGAATATAGGATATCGTAGATTGAGGAAGGACTCCTATTCAACTCTAGCAGTATCTTTCTAATCAATTCAGACCTCGCCGGTTTCATACCTACAGACCTCGATTGAGGTAGAAATTGCATTATTGACTTAATACTCAGACGTTTCACGTAATATTCGTGTAACTAAGCACATTCAGACAAAACATGCGTTGATGACTTCGCTTATTATAACTCTGAGAGAAATAGTACAGGGGCAAGTGTAAATGAAGAAATGCCATTCATGTGGCGCAGTACTGGAAGATAATGAGAAGACACTTCGAGAGTTTGCCGGAGAATACTATTGCGTTGATTGTGTAGACATAGATGGAAATCCTGAAAATGCAAACCCTGTACGAAGAAGTATCCTCAGTTTCTGGCGAGCGCGAGAGCCGCCAGAACAAGATTCCAGAACTAACGGTAGTTGATTTCAGATTTGCGATTTGTAATCCTTACAATCTAAAAAACAATGGATTCAGCTCTTGGTTGATTCAGCGATCATGATGTCTAACAACTTCCTGAAGGCATCCTGAATATTCTCTCCAGTTTTTGCACTTGTTTCAATAAATAATGCAGCCAGCTTTAGTTTCTCTTTGAAGTATTCAACAAACTCCAAACCATCATGAGTTGATACGTAGCTCTCCTCAGGATCAGTCACTCTGAGATCAATCTTGTTTCCTATTATGATAATTGGAGGTAGCTCTCCCAAGTACTTGAATGCCTCAACAAGCCATTTGGAAGCGTTATCAAACGAGTTTCGGTCAGATATTGAATACACAAGAATTATGGAACTGCATCCTTGATAGTAATGCTTTCGAACGGTTTCAAAACTTGCTTGACCTGATAGATCCCAAATTATCAATCGGTGAGTCTTTCCTTGGTGGTGAACATATTTTTGAGCGAAGTCCACACCTAGAGTAGCAATATGGCTTGTTCGAAAACCCTTTCCAAGGTATTTCCTGCGTATACTGGTTTTGCCTACCGCAGCATCTCCAATCAAAACTGTTTTCCATATGCTACCGGTTGTTGAAGGTTTCCTCAATATACAATATCCTCGAATACATTAAACCGTATTAACTCAGTTTTGAACCTAATAAGGAATACCCACGGTATGTAGATCCCACAACAAAATGTAATCCTCACTTTCTAATAATCTCTCAAGGATGTTCTATTTAGTGGAACTACAATGAGTCAAGACGACTTCACAGAGAAGGTGGGTCTTCCTCCAGGAACTGTGGTTCATACTGGAATCGATCGAGCAGAAAAGGTGACCATCAGCGTTATGGAATTGGCAGATGGTCAAATGAGAGAATACATCGCTGACTCAATGGATGATTGCAGCCCTCCAATCGATAAGAAGGCAATCAAGTGGGTTCATGTACAAGGAGTCCATGATGTTGATATTGTGAAGAAGGTCTGTGAATATTACAGTCTGCATCCCTTGGTGATTGAGGATATTCCGAGTGTTGGTCAACGGCCCAAGTTTGAGTTAATGCCAAAGAGTGTCTATATTGTCCTACGTGAATATGACTTTCAACAGAAGGAGAAAAATCTTCATTCCGAACAGGTATCTGTAGTCTTTGGCAAGAACTTCGTGCTTTCTTTTCAAGAGTCATCGGATGATATCTTTGCGGCTATTCGAAACAGGGCTAGGCATTCAGGGAGTCGGATACGCTCCAGTGGACCTGACTATCTTGCTTATACCATCCTTGATCTTCTTGTGGACAAATATTTCATAGTACTAGAAGCGATTGGCGACATGATTGAGGAGCTCGAGGATGAGTTGATCGTCCACGCCACCAGTGATATGCTAAACCGTATTTACAAAGTAAAGAGAAACCTCCTTGCATTTCGAAGACACATTTGGCCCCTTAGAGAAGTTGTCCTGAAAATGCAGAGAAATGCACCCACTTTTGTTGACCAAGAAACCCATATCTTCCTACGAGACCTCTACGATCACGTAATCCGTGTGACTGACCATGTAGAGACCTATCGTGAGTCAATCACTGGAATGCTCGATATCTATCTCTCGAGTGTCAATAACAAAATGAACGAGGTTATGAAGGTCCTTACTGTCGTGTCAACCATCTTCATTCCTCTCACACTCATGGCCAGCATCTACGGGATGAACTGGCAATGGATTCCTGAAATAGCGTTTTTGGGACCACTCGGATATCCTGTGTTTCTCACAGCAATGCTGGCGATTACCGTAGTCCTTGTGATGTATTTCAGACGAATTGATTGGATCTAACTCTCACACTATCAATACTACCAAGATGACTCCTGATACGGTCAATAGAGCTCCAAGTATAGACATTACCGAGAATTTCTCTTTCAAGAAGAATATCGAAATTGGTAGAGCAAACAAGGGAGATACTGAACCTAATACTGATGCTACCGAGGCACCAATCATCTTAACGGCATATGTATAGAACAATGACCCCCAAGCCATACCAAAGAATGCAGCTGCAAGCACAATCTTTGTAGCTTTCCTTGTTGGTTTGGGCATTCCACGTCGAACCATACCAAGAAATAGAGGAGCGATGATCCCAGCACCAAAAATCATTCGAACGAAGTTCGCATCTACTGGGTCAACCTCAGCAACTCCAATTTGAAGCAAGACACTCCCAGCGGACCAACACAATGCTGTGAAGAGTGCTAGCAGAAATCCATTTCGATCGAAACTGCTAGACTCCTCCTCATTCTGAGATGTCGCTTGTGCTCTGGTAATGAGCATCACTCCACTAACAGCAAGGAAGATGCCTAAGAAGCGTGTCCATAGAAGTATCTCGTCAACAACGAAGATTGCGATTATGTAGGTAAAGATTGGATATGTAGTTGCAATCAGGTAGGCATAAGAAACTCCAACTCGTTCTTGGGCTGTTAAGAATGCGATATCTCCGATAACGATTCCTATTGTGACTGATGCCGCAAGATAGAAGACAGCATCGAGGGGAATAAAGAAGGGAGTTGTACGAAAGGTAGCATGACTAGGACTGTCATAACAACCAGCGACATCCAAGTCTTTAACGTAGATATTGCTAGAGGTGTAGCTTCATCACTTTGAGACTTGTAGACATTGGTTGACATTGCCCAGAGAAATGAAGCAAGCAGTCCAATTAGGCTTCCAATGAGAAAGTCAGCTGAAAGTTGCATCTATAGTCTGACCCTTGGAGACCGAAACTAAAGTGTTACTGAGATGGCACAGACTATCCATAGACCTCTCCAGCTTCCACAGCTGTGAGGAATTCTTCCTTATTATCTTCCGACACGCAGTTCAGTATGCATCCAAAGTTAGGACATTGCGAGCATCCCCAATGCCTGAGTGTGACTAAGAAGGACACAGCCATAACAAGTTGGAAGAGGACGAACTCCCATCTGTCAAGAAAGTAGAAGATTGGAAAAAGGAGAAAGAAAGATGTGAAACCCAAGAATGTTGCTTGACCTGCACGACTGATGTGACCTGGTTTGTATTTGAAAAGCTTTGGACTGCCCCAGTTTGCGAGACAATAGAATCGATTATCCTTTCCATGCTCCTTGCCCGAGTGTTCATAGCAAGGACAATGTCTACAGAGAACGTACCACTCAATACCCCCTCCAAAGAATAACATGCTAATGATGAAGTACACTGGGAACATCAGCATACCTTCGGTCAGTGTAAACGGATTAAGTCCTAGAAACGAGCCTATATCAAAACTCCATCCAAAATAGTTGATACTTGATGTCACCATCCCAGCTAACGCAACTATGAACGGAGCAAAACCAATGGTGGCAAACCATCGGGCATCATGAAAGTGATATCTTGCCACAACACCAGAGTAGACTTTTTGTTTGCCTTCTACCATTTCATTCACCTCGATTGAGTTGTGTCCTCTGTGATTATCGGTTCATCTTTGAAGTACCCCATGAACAGCAGAAATACCACGACTCCTGTCCCAACAATATCAATCACCGAGAATGGGAGGAGGAAGAAGACGGCTATCAGAGTTATACCTGAGATGAATAACGCCATCCAGAACCCTTTCGCTTTATTCTGCAGAATCCAATATCCAGAAGCGATCCTGAAGGACGTGAAGAACCAGAATATTGGGATGAACCAAAAAGGCTCATTCGCAAGGAGTAGTGACAATTCCGCGTTAGCCAAGGGCAAAATGAGATAGAAATTGGGAAGTAGACCAAGTGCAATCAGGGGGATGCAGAGACTATCACCAAACTCAATGGTTGCGTAAATCATCTGTACTAATGCGCCATAATATAGTGGTTTATTGTTTCTGATTTCTGAGCTGATTTTCACATTGAATATTCTCCTAATCAATAGATGCTAAATGTCCCCTATAGCGTACTAAGAACTTCCTTTATCCAGTCCTTTATGATGCTTTCCTGACGACCAAAGTCCTTCTCAAAAACCATATACCCTTCAACAAACATCTGATTGATAGGATCCTCAGCTAGCTCACATAGTATTTGATCCATGTGAGGTTCACGATTTTTGGTTTCTTTGCAGACAATAAATGTTGCAACCTTCTTTCCACTTAGTATGTTAGATTTCTCTTTGACGAAGTCTTTGATCTCTCCTACGACGTTATCGGCATATACTGATGAACCAATGATAATCAGATCAAAGTCGAGTGAGTCAAACTCAGACGGCTTTCCGACAGTGATCTCATGTCCCTCAGCCTTCACAGTTTCCTCAAGCCACTTCACTACTTTGACTGTGGCCTTCTTTCGATTAGTACCATAAACCAATGCTACTCTCAATCTAACCACAAACTTACCTTAGGAATGAGGTCATATTATACTCTTTTCAATGAGGGTTCCCAACATCAAACTAGGTCTGGCTTTCGTGGTCAATCATCATCTTTTTCAATAGTCCTACACTATACTCCGGTCCACCAACTATCCTCTCTACATACCAGCCAGCTTTTTCAGCCAGCTCTGACATCAACTCCATTCCACAAAGAAGCAGATACCACCAATCGTCATCCGCGACTCCTTTATACCTGTTTCTCAGTCTGACAAGACCTATTGGTTTCCCTTCAGCCCTATTCTTCGCATGATATGCTAAGTGCATCTCATTATCAGTTACTGCTGGGTCTATCGATCCTGCTAGGACCACTGCATCATCAGCAGTCACCTGATGAAAACCTTTGAGCATTCTGACTACACCCTCAGGTTGACCCATGATACCAAAATTGTTACCATAGAGAACGACAGTCCTGAAGTCAGAGCGGTCTAGTCGAATGTCATCAGCAGACATGAGATAGACATTCTGGTGCCCTCGTTTGTGACACAGCTCAACTACTAGAGGTGATAGGTCCACACCATAGTATTCGAGGCCCTTGCTTTTCACGTAATCACCTACGCGTCCTAACCCACAACCCACATCCAGAACAGGACCATTGATACCCAGTATGGCTTTTTGCTCTGATTCGGGCCATTCTTCAAACGGTGAGAGATACTTGTCACCCGAAGTGTGTCGAATGAATCCATCATCTCTCTCAATGATGTAGCTTGAGTTCTTTCCTTCAAATGCAGCTCTCATTATTTTCCCAAAGGTCTCAGTCATGTCCCAGTATTTCTGCAAGCATTGGCAAAAACCCTTCTATCACATTGCTATTGTGCTTTAAAGGAAGTCAGCACATTCATATGATATTGAATGCAGCTTTGCTTCTTGTGTGTGGCGTGTCATTAGCATGGCTCAATTTATTCTCACTCCTATCCTCAAGCATACTATGTTGGTTCTTCTATGTTCAAAGTGCAATGCCCATGACTCGCGCTGAGAAACATGGGGAACAAGCGTGGGATGATTGTAGGAGATATCGGAGAATCGCAGGATTCTTTGTAGCTATCCTCTTGATGAACATGATTCTGTGGTATTGGATTCCCGTTCCTGATTTGAACTGGGTCATACATCCGAATTTCAGAATTCCCCAATTCATCGGCACAATGGTGTTAATCCCATTCGCGATTATACTCGTAAAGGCACTAAAAGATGCAGGCAGAGAATCCTTTGAACCGACTCAAGAAACAAAACTCTATGGTGGAATCTACAACTACATTCGTCACCCGCAACTTCTTGGAAGAACGCCACTCACACTTGTACTAACTCTGTGGTTAAACTCGTTATTTCTCTTCATTTTTGCATGTATCTTTCTTGGTTTCTTTGTTCCTGCAATAATCCATTATGAGGAGAAGGACCTTGTCAAGAGATTTGGAGATTCATACATCCAATACAGAGAGCGTACTGGAGCCATATTCCCAAAACTTCGAAGAAGAGAAGATTGACTGGTCAATGGTGCTTACCAATTGGTAAGTGAGTAACGAATCAGTAACTGTTCGTATTATATAGAGATGAATCTAATGAATTAGATACAGACCAAACAATTCTCCCCGAGTACATTACGAACTCATTAGATCGAATGCGTCTGTGTAGTACACCCGGAGTGACGATTAGCAGCGTCACTCCACTTTCTCACTTCAATCGGGATATTATGTTACAAAGCCTGTTTCCAAAAGTAACTCGTTCAGCTTTCTTAGACGTGGGTCAGGGAACTTAGTACCTGGTAAAAGAATCAATGGTTCTATAGATGAAACAAGTCCTGACTTCTTTGCCTTCTGTATCAAGATTTCAACTTCCTGTACATGCTTCACTAAGAAGTTGAAGAAGAGTGTTGGTTCAGTAGCCGAAACGCATTCGCCGAGATATGACTTTGCAAATTCTTCTTGAAGCCATCCAAGCACATCTTCTTTACTCGTTTTTCCAACGTTCCAATGAACCTTAGCCATGACTTCTATACTTCCTTCATTCGCATCATCTGATGTATCAATAGTAAAGAGAACTGCCTCGCTTTCTCTCATTTGATCGATGATTGTTTTGATGTGATTTGATGAGAGGCCTGTTTCCCTTGTGATTTCGCTAACCAGCATTCGTGGGTCTTCAAGAAGACATCTCAGGATATCCCTATGCGAACTCGTGAAGTCTATTATTCCACCCCAGTAGTTTAAGAACCTAGAGTACATCTCGATGTTTCGAATGCCAGGTAATGTTCTAAGATGCGATGTCAACGATGCGAGTTCGTCTTGGTTGAAGTAGATTCCATGGACAATGTATCTTTCGTCAAGAAGCCGTGAGACCATAGAAATAGATTGATTGTTGGACAAGATTGTGAGAAGCTTCTTTTCATTCTGTTCGGTTTCGAATTCGAGGATAGCAATCACGGATTCCTCTTCGGTTATTAATGGACTTAGTATCACCTTGAAATTCTCAATAATTCCTGATTTCTCCAAACTGTCAATCCGTTTCTTAACTTCATTTGCGGAGATGTTTGTTGATCGTGCGAGTTCTTGAAGACTCGTTCTGCAATTCAGCTCAAGCCGTTCTATAATAGTCCGATCAACAAAGTCCATTTAGTTCATGCATCCATTAACTTCACATGTAATCGTCAGTCCTAAGATAAGAAGGTAGCGAACTCATTTAACAAATTAAATGGAAAGATTTCACGAGATTATTTAAGTCGGCTTTAGATTCTCAGGGTACGAGGAGAGTTAGAATGTCAAAAGACCTGACTAGTCGTATTCTGAATCTTCTTGCTCGTGAATTTGAATATTCACAGGCACTCCATTCTGAGAAAGAAGATATGATGAGCAAGCTGGGAATTGATGACACAAAATCGTTCGACGCAGCACTCCAAGAGCTAGAAGGAAAGGGCTTGGTCAATCTATGGATAGATCCAAGAGGGAAGATCAAGCTTGCCAAAATCACTTGGCGTGGGATAAATGAGATTGGCGAAGTGAATCTTCGTTATGGCTTGGAGGTGAAATGAGTTGGATGCATTACCGTGGTGGACAGAGAGGAATAGGAAGTTTGCAGCAGAAGTGGAAGAGTTCGTGAACTCTGAACTTCGACCATTCTCCGATAGGATGGACCACAATCAAGCAATGGAAGTTCAATGGGACATTAGCAAGTTTGTGGTGGACAAAGGTTTCCATCCGCTAGCAATGTTGGTCGAGGAAGAACATGGGGGTCGAGGAGAAGGCTATACAGGTTATACGATTCTCAACGAGGAGTTTGGTAGATGTTATCTCAACATCAATCCATTGCTGACCACAGTATTTGGAGGTGGACCCATCCATCTCTTTGGCTCTCCTGAACAAAAAGAGATGTTCTTGGACCCAATGCTGAAAGGAGAGAAATGGACAGCCATCTGTGTCACAGAACCAGATGTTGGTAATGATGCCTCCAATGTTCAACTCTACGCTGAGAAAGACGGTGACGAGTATGTTCTCAATGGATGGAAGCGTTTCATAACTCTTGGTTCAACAGCTGACTATCTAATGACATACACTGTCACTGATCCATCACCAGAAGCTCAAGCAACACATTCTCATCTAACGGCATTTCTTGTGCCTCGAGAAACCAAGGGGATCACTATTGAAAAACTAAACGAACTGACCGGCAATGTGGAGATGTTCAACAGCGTCATTCGTTTCAAAGATGTGAGAGTTCCAGAAGACAACATGATTCTGTTCGAAGGAGATGGTTGGACAGTGATGACCTCTGGTCTAAACATTGAGCGTCTAGGAATTGCAGCCACTGTTGGGCAAGCACGGATGTTGGTTGAAACTGCAAGAGCCTATGGAAGAAGGCGAGTTCAATTTGGTGCCCCGATTTCAAGGTACCAAACGATCCAGATGAGAATGGCTGATATGGCTATTAGGTTGAAGCTGGCACGGACGTACTTGTATGGTTTGGCTGCACAATTGGATAGTGGGGCTGCTGACATGTTTCAATTCGGCGTAGATGCGGCCATCTGCAAGATCTTCTCAACAGATGCTTTGATAGAGATTGCAGAGGATGCACTGGTGATTCTATCAGGTGATGGATACACTGAAGAGTTTCTAGCAGCCTCGATTTTGAAGAATGCATTACTTACCAAAGTCACTGGCGGAGGTAATGACGTACTAAAACTGTTTATTGGAAGGCAGGAGTTCAAACAGACCCCAGACCCAATGATTCTACCTCGAGTACTACGTGGAGCCAGTCCAGATGAGTTAAAGGAGGAACCAAAATGAGCTTTGAATGCATAAAATACGAAGTGAAGGATGGAATTGGTTGGATTACATTCAATCGACCTGAAGCCAGAAACGCGCTGTCCCGTCAGACATGGGCAGAGCTCATGCAGGTCTTGACAGACACCTATGATGACTACACAGTAAGGGCACTTGTTATCACAGGTGAAGGAACAGCTTTCAGTGCTGGTCTAGATATCAAAGAGATGAGCACAGTTGGCTTCAAAGGTCTTGGAGAATTCTTGAGTGTCATATTGGACCCCATAGAACTTCTACAACGATATCCAAAACCAGTCATCGCAGCAGTAAATGGTCATGCATATGCAGGTGGTTTCGAGCTCACTCTCTTCTGTGACATTGTTGTTGCATCTGATAAAGCAGTCTTCGCCTTCCGTGAAAACAGGCGAGGTCTGATGTCCGGTCTTATGATAATCAGGGCTCATGAGTACAATATGCGATACATCAAGGAGCTCACATTCACAGGGAGAGCCATTGATGCACATGAAGCTTATCGCATGGGCTTTGCTAACAAGGTCGTTCCACACAAAGATCTAGAGAAAGAAGTAACAGCTCTATGTGAGGACATCAAACTTGTTGCTCCGATGTCGCAAAGACTCACGAAGGAATTCCTTAGGAGAGGGATTCGTGAAATAGGAGCATTATGGGAACCATTTAATGAATTATTCCGGTCGGAGGATGTAATAGAAGGTTTTGAAGCCTGGTTAGAGAAACGACCTGCTGAATGGAAAGGGAAATAACGCACAAAATTCTACGAAAATTGAAATAAAGGAAGTGAACAAGGTGCCAACAAAAGACGAACTAAGGACATCTTTGGAGAAAATGATTGGGAAGATGGACGATCCCAAGTACAAGTCTCGTTATGCTGACTTTAACAAGACACTCCAATTTGAATTCACAGACAATGAGGATGCAGTTTGTCACATCATCTTCAAAGAAGGCACAGCCACAATTATAGATGGCGTTGCTGAGGATGCGGAACTTGTTATTACCACAACCACTGATGCAATAATGGAAATCATAGATGGTTCTTTGAGTCCTACTAGGGCATTCATGGGTGGCAGAGTCAAAGCAAAGGGTCCAATGAATGACCTAATCAAACTTCAGGCATTGATGAAATGAGTCCTCCAAGTGTTGATGATGAAGTCCCACTTAGGGCATTCAGCGACCTTCTTAGGAGAAACGCGCTGGACTATGGTGATATGCTTGCAGTCATCTATGGCGATAATCAACTTACTTGGTCGGATTTGGACAACTCAATATCTGTAGTAGCAAATGCACTTCTCCGGTTTCATCCCGATTCTTCCGGGATGCGGGTCGCCATTGTTATGGAAAACCGACCAGAATTCCTTGCTTCTTTATATGGTGCCCAGCGAGCTGGGATGGTACCTGCTCCAATCAGCACAAGATTCGTAGGTCGAGAGATTCGTCACGTCTTTGAAACCGGCAAACCAGGACTATGCATATGCAGTACACATCAGCAGCAGCAGATATTCGATGCTTTTCCAGATGCGAATGAACGACCTCCAATGATTGTGGTTGAGGGAAAAAGCGAGAAGAAGGCCAATATCCTTTCATGGAGGGAATTCATCGATAATGTTCTCACTGACCCACCTGAAGTCGATGTTACAAGTGATGATCTTGGAGTTCAACTATACACGGGGGGTACTACTGGACTACCAAAGGGCACAAACTTCTCACACAGGGCGCTTCTCGATGCGTGTACACTCATCCCAGACCATGGTCTCAAACTCATCTTTGAAGGAGAGGTTCCTGAGTCCGCTTTACTTCCTTCTGATCATGAGTTGAAGTTCCTCGTTCCCACACCGTTGTATCATCTATCAGGTTTCATGCCCGCAATAATCATGACAGCAATGAAGAGACCTGTCGTCTTCCCAAAATCGCTCGTGTTTGTTCCTGAAGAGATCGTGAAGATTGTAGAACGTGAAAAGATAACAGCGATATTCATGGTCCCGACCCAGTTCAGGATTTTTCTTGACTACCCAGACCTTGACTCGTCTGATCTGAGTTCTGTCACTCTCCTATCATCAGGTGGATCTAAGATGCCAGCTGAAATGAAGAAGGAGATCCTGAGGCGATTTCCTGAAACCGTATTGGTTGATGGATATGGTCAAACAGAGAATATTGGAGCAGCCATCTACTCGTTTCTGACGGTTGATGATATTCCAAAAATAACCGAGGGGTACATTGGGAAGCCAATCAGTGGAGTTGAGATGAGAGTCGTTAACGAGAAAGGGGAAGATGTCGCTCCTGGAGAGGTGGGTGAGGCGATTTACAGAAGTCCCTCCCTCATGCGAGGATACAATGGTGATGATTCCATGACAAAGGAATCATTTGATGGAACATGGTTCTATACTGGTGATTTGTTTCGTATGGATGAAGAAGGGAACTACTACTATGTAGAGAGAAAAAGCGAGGTTATCTTCTCAGGCGGCGAGAAGGTCTTTCCTGCAGAGGTAGAAGAGATACTTTGTCAACATCCCAAGATTGAAGCAGCAGTAATAGTTGGAATCCCTGACCGAGTGTGGGGTGAAATAGTTAGAGCATTTATCGTTCCTGCTTCTGGAAAGAAAATCACTCCCGATGAGATTACCGAGTGGTGTACAGGAAAATTAGCCACCTATAAGAGACCTCGAGAGATTGTGATCAAGCAGAAATTGCCGGTTGCTGAGGATGGAAAGATCATAAGATCTGCTTTGAAAGATCTGGACAGTGAAGACATCTAGATTGAGAAGATGGTCTTCCCTCTTGAGGTCTGATGCCTTGATACTCTGCCAGTTTCTACTAGATGACGAAGAATGCTGTGGATGAACATTCGTCTGAACACATCACCTGGTCCAAGTCCCATCCTTAGAAGAAGCTTAGAGAGTTCAGGGAGAGTCAAATGCCGATTTTCCAACACTTCGATCACTCGGTCATATGCAGCTTGCATTGTTTCCCGAGCTCTCAACAAAGCATCCTCGATATTTTCTAGACCAATTATCGGATCACCATGTCCTGGTAGAAGAATCTCAGGATCAATTTGCAGTACAGTTTCTAATGATGCCATCATCTCTTTGAAATCTGAAGAAGGTGCAGTGAGAATTGGTTTCATCTTATGACGTGGATCAATCAGGTCTCCTACAATTAGGATACCCTCATCTTGGTTATAAAAGCCAAGATGTCCCCGATGATGGCCGGGTAATTCTACTGGACGAAAACCAGTTTCGCCTATTGTCGAGATTTTGTCAAGAGACCTCACTAATGAAAGAGATGATGTTCGTCCAAGAGTGACCCACATGGCTGCTCTCACAAACCAGGATGGTGCAGTGAATAGCTCTCTAAATGAAACAATGAGTGATTCACGTTCAAGATCCATATTGATGGCAGCTTGGCTTTTAATATAGGGAATCGCCTCATCTGAAGCCCAGATGACAGCGTTGAAGTTTTTCTGTAAATCCCTTGCTCCTGCCATATGGTCAATGTGTCCATGAGTGTGTATACAATGAACAGGTTTCTCATCATCTGAGAGTAGACTGTTTACAATTGACACTAATTGATTTCTTACCGATGGTCCACCGCTGTCAATTATATACAACCCATCTGAGCTGTTGAGGAAAACTATGTTGCCCGACCTTCTCCAGCCTGCCACTCTGTCAGGCGGAGGAATAAATAGATGTACAGCTTCGCTAATTTGCACAAGGTCATCTTCGGGCATAATGCTACCCAATTTCTGACCTTCTACTTCTCGTAAAAGTACTTGCCTTTGGAATAGATTACCTCATCACCAGCCGTTACCTCGCCTTCAGCCATGGTTTTAATCATATCAACGTGAACAGCTGATTCGTTTATGCCATTGCATTCCTTGTAGGCACGACCAAGTGCACAGTGAATTGTGTCACCAATCTTTTCGTCAAAGAGCATATTCAGGGTGTACTGCTTGATGCCCCTGTTAGTACCGATTGCCATCTCACCAAGTCTTCGAGAACCTTCATCAATCTCGATAATCTCCTTCAAGGTTGCTTCAGATTTCTCAGCTGAGTAGTCCACGACCTCCCCTTTCTCGAACGTCAGGCGTACTCCCTCAATGACCTTTCCTTGTTGTTGGAATGGAATGTCAAAGTATATCTTGCCTTCAACGGTGTCTTCGACAGGTGCTGTGAACACCTCCCCACTGGGCATATTGTGTTTCCCGTCGGAAGCTATCCAAATCCTTCCTTCTGTTGAAGCGTAGAGGTCAGTTTCTGGACCTGTGAATTGAATATCCTTGTGTTGCTCGAGATGTTCTTTCATCTTGTACAGAAGTTTGCTCTCTGCTTTCCAATCGAGGAGAGTCGCATTATAGACAAACTCTTGGTACTCATTCATGCTCATGTTTGCCTGCTGAGCGAGTGAAGCAGTTGGATGAACAGTCACACACCATCTTTTGGATAGATAGAGTTCTTGCACCCTCTTCATAGCCACACTACGTTGTATCACCTTCTTTGGGTCAACATTAGCCAAAGCCTTGGTGTTGCTGGGTGATCTCAGTGCAATGATGACATCAACGTTCTCAAGAAGCGCTTCAAAGTGTGTTGGTGGCTTGTTGATGGTTTCATCATCTGCACCATCAAAAAAAGCTCGGTCCATCTCTTCAGAGCCCATCAAAGTGATTGGGAGAGCTCCTTTCTCTGCAATCTTCTTATAGAGTGCAACAACCAAATCATGAGATTCAGGGCTAGATCTAATCCCGACCAGGTCACCCTTCTTGACCTCAGTGCTCCACTCGACAAGGATTTTTGCGTGTTCCTCGATACGCGGGTCCATCGTGATTTCCTCAAGGTTAACTCGAGAACTGCATTTCAAATAGCTTCCGGAGAGTGCCATCTATACTATCCAATTTCTGTTCTATACACATAGACTCCAAGAAAGTAACTCGACCATCCTTTATACCCGATTTGTTTCTGAAGCTTGTGAAGAAACAATGAAGAGATAGGGCTGAGAGAGGCTCAACACTCCACGAAATCGTACTATTCAAATCTGCAGAATGATGGTGGAGATACATGCACTTTGAAATGAGTCCAATTGGTTTTGTTGAGAAGAGAGAAGGAGAACCTGTTCTTCTGATGATCCGACCCGAGTTCTGGGATGCCACAAAACGAATAGAAGAGTTTTCGCATCTTCACGTTATTTGGTGGGCTGATGGACTCGACATTCCAGAGAATCGTAGACATGTGAAAGATGTACCTCCCGTGAAGGGAGCTGAGATGTCCGGAGTGTTTGCAAGTCGGTCTCCACTTAGACCAAACTTACTCTGTCTGTCAATTGTGAAGTTGGAAAAGGTAGACAACGATTCGAGAACATTGATAGTCGATCAAATATCAGCAAATGATAGCACACCTATCCTTGACATCAAACCGTACATGCCGTCTTCTGATCGAGTTGATAATGCACGTGTTCCTAAGTGGTTTGAAGGGCTAGACAAGAGATATACGAAGTAGAAAATCAGAATGATTCATATCTTTGAATGCCTAGCGGGCATCTGAGTAAGTGTAGAGAATGGACCCTTTAGATAGAAGCATCTTTAATGCTATTGATGCAAATTGTAGAACCTCCTACGAAGAGCTTGCAAGGAAACATGGAATCACACCGAATGCTGTTCGTAAACGAGTCCTCAAGCTCATTGATTCCGGAGTTATTCAGGAGTTCATTGTCTTACTTAGTTTAGCTCAATTTGATGCAAATTACCTCTTTGGAATCATCAAAACCGATGGGACGCAGGAAGATGAAAAGCTAACGAAACAACTGACCGATAATAGGATGATTTTCGTTGTTCTCCCACTCTCAAACGGAGATTACATCATTCATGCTATGTATGTGGGTGCTGAGGGTCTCTCTGAACTCGGTCGTTTTTTGAGAGGACTTGATGGTGTGGAAAGTGTTGAGATGCACACTACGGTGACTAACAGAGGGAAGAAGATTGAGTATTCAAATACGCAACTCAAGGTTCTCAGCTGTCTGATTGATGACCCTCGGATGTCAGTGTCCGACATTGCCAAACAGACCTCTATGAGTGCAAGACGAGTGAGAAGGACAATTGATGACTTAGAAAAGAGCGATACAGTTCAGTGGACTCTTCTCTGGAACCCAAATGCTGGGGGTTATATCACATTCTTAGCTAGATCTCTGTATGATGAGCAAGAAATCACATTTGATGGGATTGATGACTGGTGCCGAAAATCATTTCCAGAAGAGTACTTCTATTCACACCGCTTTGCCAGCGAGCCTTCGGCAATCAGTGTGTTTCAAGTTGAACGAATCACAGAACTAGAGAAGATCTACAGATCCATCAAGAATGTACGTGGGGTCAAGAGTGTCACCACTTACATCTATTTCACTGCCACAGTGTCACAACCATTGTCAAACATAGTCCTCTACGAACAGCTCGTAGAAAGGGGAATCCGAGCTCCAGAATAATCACAGGAATTCATCAGGTGTTGCTTGCATATCGACTTCAAGCTCCGTATCCGCCATTCTGTCAATCCGAGCTTCGAGATTCGCAAGAACCTTACAGGTCCCTGATTCTAGTATCTCTTCTACTGTTTCTCTCATTGAATCGTTAATCAAAAGGTGCTGATTCAATTCACCATCAGCCTGCAGCTTTGTTAGTTCGTCAACACCTTTCTCAATTCTTGCTGCAAGTTCCCAGTACGGTTTGGTTGCGCTTCTAGGCATTCCAAAGAATATGTTCATTCGAAAGACTATGTCAAGCAATACACCAAGAACTTGGTTGTTGGTTTCAAACTCATGAGGAATCTTATGACGAACAGTCCTGTCCCGTATACCAACCTTCTTGCAGATATGTCGCCCTAGAACCATCACATTTGCTGGTAATCGTTTCCAGATTGGTTGACCATAGGTATTGTTGTTCTCATAGATTCTTGCGATTCTGTCATAATTGTCTGGATATCTTCTATTGAT
This sequence comes from Candidatus Thorarchaeota archaeon, assembly GCA_050124975.1. GTDB lineage: Archaea > Asgardarchaeota > Thorarchaeia > Thorarchaeales > Thorarchaeaceae > SMTZ1-45. The sequence goes on from JASFEF010000017.1 coordinate 24,922, forward strand.
AACACGCATGAAGTACTCTTTCTGTCGACCAGGTTTTAGTGTCATTCCACCAAACTGGATGAACTCGCCATTGGCAGATTTCGTTGCTTCCGCGAGGCTCAACATATTCTCAACATTATCTCCGACTGTTGGGATTATTGGGGTTGCCATCACACCCCCATAGAAACCTGCTTTCCGGATTTCCTTGAGTGCATCGAACCTTTCGGAAGTAGTCGAAGCCTTCGGCTCAAACACTCTCTGAACCTCATCATCCGCACAGGTGATCGTGAACACCACATTCACGAAGGCTCGTTCATGAATCTCCTTGAGCAAGTCCAAATACTCTAGTACAAGGTCAGATTTGGTTAGAATGAAGACAGGCATTCCATAGTCGAGAAGAGTTTCAAGAATCTTGAAGGTCACCTTGTGCTCTCGTTCTGCCTGCTGGAATCCATCACTGACTCCACCACAAGCTCCAATCACTAGTTTTCGTGGTACTTTCTCAGCAATTCGTTTTGCATCCTCGTCATCAAGAAAGGACCAAAGGGTTTCTGTTTCCAGTTCAGTTCTCGATGTGAAACCAAGTTTCTTCAGTTCTTTTCTAAGAACCTCGGATGCGTTTTCTTTTACTCGGATATGCGAATAGAAGTTGTCTACATGATAGTATTCTGAATTACCATCGCAATAGACACAACCATGTTCGCAACCTCTGTAGGCGTTCAGACTTCTATTCATGTGAAACCAGCTATCTGCGACATGTGGTTTAGACAACAGAGACCTTGCCTTGACACATTCATATCGCATCGTGCAGCACACTCATTAGTTGATTTCTAGCTACTCTAAGCATCTTAAAAATCGAATGAAGACTCGCAACATTATTTTATCAAGAACCGTGTAGACATTTTTGAGTACGGGTGTCACTTGTGACCGGTGAGAATCGCGAAACATCATGGCTACACAAGGTTATGGAAGTAGTACGTGATGGTTTCGTGGTAATACAGGATGAAGACATCATTCTTACAAATACTGCTTTTACCGATATGCTCGGATACGAGAAGGACAGCCTGATAGACACTCCCTTCGAGGATCTCATTGATGCGATGTCAAGAAGACGTGATCAAGACATGATTGAGGCTCTCGTAACAGGTGAAAATGCAACACGATTTATCACTCGTCTAGCTTCAAAGGACAGCAATATCCTTCATGTAGAGATAACTCCAACTGCGATAAAATTGGAGGGAGAACCTGCAATCATCGCCACAGTCCGCAATATCACCTCTCAGATGGAGCTTGAAGCTGCTGTAACAGAACTAGAAAACAGATTTGCCACCCTCTATGATATGTCGCCAGTCGCATACATTACGCTAAATCGAAATGGCAACATTGAACAGGTTAATGCAGCGGCTGAGAATCTCCTAGGGTGCGAGGCTGAGAAGATCATTGGGAGGTCTCTCTCAGAGTTCCTCCCTGATCCCGAACCTCTCTACGACCCCGGGGCAGACATAGTCAAAGAGGCGCTTCGAGGAAAGAGTGTACGCGGTCTCGAGATTCAAATGAAACGTGGGGATGGAAAGATTATCTGGGCTAATATCTCTTCTAGTCCTCTTGCATCAAGCACTGAGAAAGTACATGAAATTGGTCTAACTGCTTTTGATGTGACAACTCGTCGTGGAGTCGAACAGAGACTCAGACATGAAAGCCAGAGGGCTAACTTGTACATGGAGGTCATGAGCAGCGACCTGAATATGACAAATCAGAATGTTCTGTTTGCAATGGAGGACCTAGGCATCTCTCTGGACCTGCCAGAACGACTCCAAGGACTCCTCAGTGAAACTGCATGGAGTGTTCGTCGTGCAGGACGCATGATTGCTAACATGGGTGTTCTGATCTCATTAGGTCAAGCACCTCCTGAGAAAGTCGAAACAAGACTTCAACCACACTTCAACAAGGCGGTCAGGGAAGCTACTCGGGATTTTGAATGGAAAACTCTTGAAATTAAATCAAACATTCCTGACCAATCATTCGATGTTGTTGGACATGCATTCATGTGGTA
>JASFEF010000018.1:0-26891 GCA_050124975.1 Candidatus Thorarchaeota archaeon
GACCCATATCAATAGAATGATCTGATAGAACTAATCCGCAACTAGAACAAATAACTTCTCCACGAGTGTGGTCAATATAAACATCAACGCAGCTACAAGCAGAACAAACATAGCTGGCCGAACCAATGCGCTCTCTCTTTTTCTGGGTCTTTGAGTGTCTGCTGGCCAGTCCAATCATCTCCATGCAGGCTCACCTTGTAAGGGGCACTGCGGTCAGAGCTGTGGGTTGATCGAATGCATCGATTCCCCCTGGCGTGGAGAGAATCCTTGTCATTTCGTGGCACTGGTGAATCGTTCAACGGGCGAACGAGTACCTTTGCGCAGACAATAAACGTAAATAAACCCTTTGTCGATTTTTTAAATAGATATTTGAGCAAAAGATGAGCTAATTGTATATCTCATTGCAGAGACTAACTATATTGAATTGCCTCAGATAGAGTTGATATTCTTCATTCAACATGCGTGGTTGGGCTCTATCATTACTCCTTCAGGTCTAAGCGCTTCATTTATGAACATACACGATGACTCTCTACTATATCTAGGTGAAACATCTTTGGTTAAGACTTCAACTAACCCTTGGGAGACAGTTAGACAGGCAGTAGTGAAAATGCTGTCTGAGGCATTCTCAGTCTCACAAGATGTTGTCGCCGGATCAATAGAGAAACCTCCAGATTCAAAATTGGGAGACCTTGCATCAACAATCGCATTCTCCCTCGCAAAGGAGCTCAAGAAGAGTCCAGTCGAAGTTGTAAATGAAGTAATATCAGAACTAGAGTCTCTTGCAGACAAGGAGCCAACAGTCAAAGAGGTCAAGACAAAGGGCCCCTATGTCAACATCTTCCTTGATCATGGGAGGTTAGCCGAGCTGACTGTTGGAAGTGTCCTTGATTTTGGTGACGCTTATGGCCGCAGCCAGGAGTACGAGGGACAACGAGCATTAATCGAGTCACCTGCCGTCAACCCCTCCAAACCATGGCACATTGGTCACGCAAGGAATGCTATCCTTGGAGATACTCTATGCAACATACTTGATTGGGTTGGCTATGATGTTGTCAGGCTGGATTATATCAACGACCTAGGACTTCAGATTGCACAGTTGATTTGGAAACTCATGCAGATTGAAGAGGACATAGGCGAGCAGAAGTACGACCACTACCTTGGTCATCTGTATGTTGAGGGGCAAAAGGCGTTTGATAACGATGAATCAGTTCAGGAGGCTGTAAGGGCGGTCTCCAGAAAGCTTGAGGATTTCGATAGTAAAGAGGCTAAACTGAGTGCAAAGATGGTAACACGGTGTCTCAGTGCACAGAATGAAACCTCATACAGACTTGGTATATATCATGACTATCAAGCATGGGAGAGCACAATTGCCCACAGTGGACTTCTAGAACTAGGCCAAAAGATGATGCTCAAATCGGACAATATCCTGAAACTCGAAGAGGGAGAGAAGGCAGGTTGCATAGTTGCAGATCTGTCAGTGATTGATGAGTTCAAGGACCTAAAGGACCCCTACAAGGTGTTGTTCAGGTCAGATGGTACTAGGACCTACACTGGAGCAGACGTTGCATTTCAGCTCTGGAAATTTGGTATTATTGAAGATCCGTTCAAGTATTCTCTTTTTGAGGACCAGCCAAATGGTAGACCAGTCATGCGGACAGACCTTCGAGGTAAGAAAGTGGATCTAGGGAAGTTCGATATTGTGATGAATGTCATAGGGTCTCGACAAGCGCATCCACAAAGAACAGTCTACAGTATCCTAGACATACTTGGGTATACAAAGGAAAGCGAAAACTCACATCATATTGCCTACGAGTTTGTTGGACTTGAGGACGTCGATTTCTCAGGAAGAGAGGGGACATGGATAGGGTATTCCACTGATGACGTACTCGACAAGGCGACAGAACTTGCGAGGGTTGAGGTCGACAAACGAAATCCAGAGGAAGATGACGCGTTCAAAGACACAGTGGCAAACCAGATTGGTGTTGGAGCGCTACGATATTTCATGCTTAATGCCTCACCCGACAGGCAGATAATTTTCAGATGGAACGAGGCTCTAGATTTCAATGGCGATGCTGCACCATACCTTCAATACTCACATGCACGAGCTCAGAGAATTCTAGAGAAGGCCAGTGATGAAAAGGTTTCCAAAATCGATCTTACACTACTTGCCGCTGATGCTGAGTTCGAGTTGGTAAAGGCAATTGCACAGCTCCCAGAAGAACTTCTAGAGGTTGTCAAATCTCTGAAGAAGGATGTGTGGGGAACGAGCTTCATATCTAATAGAATCACAGCATTCACTTACAGCTTGGCCAATCTATTCAGCAAGTTCTATGACTCGTGTCCAGTTCTCAAAGCTGAACCAGATGTAAGGGCGGCACGACTAGCACTTGTACGTGCATTCAAGACTGCGATGGCCAACTGTTTGACAGTCCTTGGCATTCCTGTAGTACATCGCATGTAATCTATCCTGAGGTGACAGTGGCTTTTTCAACAACAAATGAAGGAGTGATCATAGCCAAGGTGGTCCTAGAGTCAGCCCCAACTTGACTGATACGTTGCAGCAAATCACGCATATTTATTCCAATAAGCGTGTTCTTTAGGGGGTGTTTGATCTCCCCCTTTTCAATGTAAAAGCCCTCATATAGCATGGCACTGAGATCGCCGGTAGTCATGTTCGGTCGGTCCGCAGTATTCCTGCATAGAACTCCTCTATCTATCTCTGAGACCAAATCATCCAAGGTCCCCCTCCCTGGTGAGATTATGAAGTTCGACGTGGAGATTGATGGAAGACCTGAGTAAGAGGGTCTACTGGCATTCCCCGTATTCTGTACATCATCTTTGTTTGCCGTATAGGAATTGTGGAGTAATCCCTTCAACACACCGCGATTTATTATCGAGGTTCGTTGTGATGGATACCCCTCAGCATCAAAAGTTCTTGACCCAAGACCTGCCGTTAATAATGCATCATCAACAATCTCAAGGTGTTCGGAAGCAATCGTGTCACCAAAAGCATCAGTGATGTATGACCGTCCCTTCTGCACCTCTTCAGCAGAAACAGCACCAGCAAACCCGTACCCGATGACACTACTTGCTCCCTGAGGAGCAAAGACAACAGGCATCTCACCACCCTCAATAGTCTTGGGACCTAGAACACTGAGTGTGAGTTCAGCAGCACTCTTCCCAACCTGTTCGGGATCAATCTCACTTAGATTACGAGCTATCTGAAAGTCATAGCTTGTCGTTTGGTCATCTGCATCCTTGACATTTGGAGAAGAAGATAGAAAGATGTATGAACGTTGCTCAGAGGATGCAATTCCCAATGAATTTACAACTGCGTTCATCCCATACGAGCTCTGGATACCTGCATCGATGGCATAATCTCGACCTTCAAGAACTAGTTTTGATGCATCAATGGTTCTGATTATCATTTCAGCGGTATCCTCTGGAGCAAGTTCTGCGATATTTTTGTCAAAGAGACCTTTCACTGTCGGATACGAATTGTCGTCTGAAGGGAGACTTACAAACTCAGGATCGGGTATGGATGCCTTTGCAAGCTTCACAGACCTTTCAACAGCCTCACGTACATCTTCATCTGAAAGTGTTGTGACGAATGCAAAACCAATCTTCTTGTCAATCACAGTTCGAACGCCAATACCAGCGTCACGTTTCTCCTCAGCGTTTCGGATTGCAGAGTTTGCAGCTTCAATAACAAAGGCACGAGATTGTCCTACATATGCCTCTGCTTGAGATGCTCCAAGTTTCTCAGCCATTTTGACTGCAGATTCAGCAAGGTCCAGGAGCTTCTCTTTCATTTCACATGCCTCCCACTGGAACATGTCTGATCCTTGCATGAGGGCCTCCAGTCATGGTGGGAACCATTTGTCCGTCTTTGCCACAAGAACCTGCTTCAAGTTCGAAGTCTTTCCCGATGGCATCGACCTTTGCAAGTATCTCAAGGATATTTCCCGCAAGTGATACATCACGAACCATTGTTCCTTTCTCGCCGTTCTCAATCAAATATCCATAACTAGCTTGGAACATGAACTGGCCTTTAGCTGGCTGTGTATAGCCATAGTTCATGCCACACAGAAGAATTCCATTCTTTGTGTCTTCAATGAGTTCATTCACATTCCAGTCTTTTGGCTCCATGAACGTGTTACTCATCCTGGGGATGGGAGCATGCATGAAAGACTGAGCTCTGGCTGCGCCATTTGGCTCTAGTTCAAGTCTACTTGAGGTCTCCAGACTATGTAGGAGGTCTGTCAAAACACCATCTTTCACCATGAACCGTTTCTTGGTCTTTGTACCCTCCCAGTCATATTCTGTAGACCCGCGCTTCCCAGTCAATGTTGGATCATCACTAATGCTGAGATAATCAGGACCCACAACCTCTTTGACCATATCCTCTAGCACTGTTGAATGAGCTGGCCAGTTGTCTGCTTCAGCTGCATGTCCAAAAGCCTCGTGGGTCACAACGCCATTGAGAGCAGGATCTAAGACCACATCAAAGACTCCACCTTTAGCTGCTTTTGAGGACAAGAGATCGATTGCAAGTTTTGCAGCTTTTGTCCCAATGTTTTGTGCCTCTTCAGTTTCCATTTCTTCGAATCCACTACGAAGGCTAATAGACTCCTGAATCCTCTGTCTATTGGAGCCTTCCTTAGCAGTTGGAACAGAAATTACTCTAGGGATGGCGTTCTGAAGAGAAACACGGGTTCCTAACGAGTTTGCGATGTAAATTTCTGATGTTAGTTCTCCATAGATAGACCTTGTAGCTACAATTCGCTCGTCAAAATCGCGTGCTTGATCATCAATCATTTGCACAAATTCCATCTTCTCTTCAATCGATACGCTGTCAAATGGTTTCTTCACATTCAGTTTGACTTTGTCCTCAAAAACAGGACCATCAATTGTAAATCTTTCAGCCACCTTCTCCTGAGTGGCTAGGGCAAGTTTCGCTACTGACTCACCGGTTGTTTGAAGGCCATCACGAGTCAGATTTGTAGTCTGAGCAAAAGCCCATGCACCATCAATAAACGCACGGATTCCAGCACCTTTCATACGAGAGGCGGTTGATTGTCTTGTGATACCATCGTTGATTTCAATGATTGTTGTAGTTGAGTTCTCAATGCGCACATCAGCAAAACTGACACCGGTCTTTAGAGCTGCATCGATAGCCGCCTGAGCAAGGTCTTCCATGTATATCGCCTGTGAATAGAGCCCCAGCCCTCTAAATCGGATATAACTGATATGGCCTGTACATCTGTTGATGTTAATTGAAAAGGATACCCCAATGTTCCTAGAATAATACACGAGTATTTCTTGGATAACTCCTCGATGTAAGTAGACTACCGGAGGTACTCACGTGACAAAAGACTCCCCATTCGGACAATGTAGATCATGTCAGTCAGACAGAGCCACACACATGTGTGAGGACTGTGGAGCGGCCTTTTGCTCTGAGTGTCTTGAATCAAGATCTAGTGAGTATACTGTCTGTAGTGACTGCCATCACATCCTTGGTGCCCCAATGCCAGGTGAAAAATTCGAGGTGTGTCCTCAGTGTGAATCAGAGGAACTGAGTAAAGGACGAAAGACTGTAGACATGTGTCCAAGATGTCATTCCTCAAGAGTAGTATTACTGGAAGATCGCAGAAGATCATTAGCTCTAGACATGCGACATGCAATAATGACCATTCAGTACGGTCACACAAAATTGAGGGAGTTTACAAACAAGCTTGCAGGTTCCAAGAGATTGCTTGTTTCCCTTAGGATGGCCAACTTTCTACATTATAGATGGATTGAGGAAAAGATTGAGAACATGCAAAGTGAGCTTCCCGCCATTAAGAATAGGATCTCAAGTCAAGCTGAAATCATTGCAAAAAGGATGGCTGCTGAAACAAAAGACTTCATCGACTATACGAAATGGAGCCCCTCGCAGTTTCCATTCGTTGAAGGGATAACGAACAGAATCACGGAGATGGGTATTTACTACAAACAGAATGTCGATGAATCACTTGAACCTCTTAGAGGCACACTAAAAGATGTTAGAAGGCAACTTGATGGACTTGACTACTACAAAGGGCAATTCACTGAATTCTATGAGCATGGTCAACTTGCTGTTGGAGAACTTCCAGTCTGTGCACTTCCTGAGATTAAAATAACAGGGAGTGATTTCCTCAAGAATGACAAAGCCTTTGGAACTCTTTTCATCACAAACAAGAGACTCCTGTTCATCGCTGAAACTGGAAGAGTCCGCAAGAAGATGGAAACAATCTTCGACTTTCCGCTGATTTATTTGAAGTCCATTGAGGAAGACGGAAGATTGAGGAAGCGTATGGTTCTGAAACTGAAGCAAGGTGAAATCAAGGCATCCTGCTCAGATCAGACCAAGAAAGTCCTTCCAGACTATGTTGAGATTGCAAGGAAGTTTGACAAGTACATTCAGACCGACATGCAAAGAGTAAGGAAGATCGAACAGACAGATATCAGTACAAGCGACGTACGTCTCAAGATTGAAGGAATGGTGTACTCTCTTCTATCAACCAACGACAGGTCACAATATACAGAGGAGATGCCATTGATGCGACCAGGTCCAAAACCTCGTGTTAGTGACTGGGATTCGAGCCCTGTTCGTCGATATCCCTATGAGGGTTACTACAGGAAACCTGAGTCATTCCGTGATGAGCTCGATCGAGTCATCGGACAATATGACCAGAAGAAACACACCCGTCCACCATATGAAGTGAGTCCTAGAATGCATTCGCTGCAGAGAGATGCCGCATCTATTGAGAACGCTATTCGGGACACTGTGCACATGCTTAGAAGTGGCCAGCTTGTTGCTGAAGACTTCATCAGGAGATACAGGGATCTGATGAGAGATTCGTATCATAATAGACGTGAGATTGATCGTGTTGCGAGAGAGTCTCGTGACAATCTCTGGTGATCTTATACACCAAGTTCACGTTCGAGGGCTTTAATGTCTTCTTCAAGAGAGTCAGCTTCGCTGGCTGGTGCTGCAGCTGTAGGAGCATCTGCCAATCCAGCCTCAGCATCTATCTCCTGAAATGCAAAGGCCATGTCCTCAGATGTAATTTCCATTGTTGAATCAAGTGCATCATCAGAAATACTAGCCTCTATCTCAAACTCCTCAAGGCGACGAGCAATCTCATCAACATTGGCAACAACCCTTGAGGCGTCAGTACCATCACCAAGCATTCCGAGGATTTTTGCAACTTCTTGAAGAGCCTTCTGTGTTTTGGCAGATGTCTGGGCACGATTTAGGTGAGCCAGAATCTTTAGTATTTGCAGACGTGACTTGTCAACAGAGAGTGCATACCTGCGAAAACGTACCATCTCTGTTGCATATGTTCGATAGGCTTCTGTCTGACCAGCCTTTCTTGCTTTTACGGCACGAGCTTTTGTATCACGTTCTTCCTTCTCTAACTTGTTCCTTTGGCGCGCTAGTTGTTTGGACAGAATCCTGAGGCGGCTGGATATCTCACCGATATCTGGCTTCTTTCTTCCCCAGGAGAATGCCTTTCTGATTGGACTCAAGTATCTCACCTTATTCTACGGGTAATAACTCAGGTCAATCTGTGGGAAAATCGCGTTTAAACCTTCGCAGTTCCAAGATGATATTGCGTATGTATGTACTGGGTGTGACAGAAATTCTTAACACCTTACAAACAGTGTTCACATGAACTCGAATGCCAGATAGGGTAGACCAAGGACTAAAAGCACTGCTTGCAAAAGCGATTGAGTTGGACAAGAGGGGTATGAAGAAGGACGCTTGTCAAGAGTATCTCAAGGCAAGTAAGATTCTCATCAAGTTATCAAACTCTGCAGCGTTACCTTCAGTCAAAAAGCATTATCTTGACAGAGCCCAAGAATGTGTTGACAGAGTTAGATATCTCTCAGGCATCAAGAAGAAGGCGCATGGACCTGTAGATGGTCTTGTCGTACCTCCAAAGGTTGATGCAGGCACTGCCGAACCGGTTCCAATCAAAGAAACAAAGGCTGAAACCGAGCTGGATGACGAGGAGAAACGCCTCAGAGAGATGATATCAGATACAATCATCACTGAGCGTCCCAACATGAAGATGTCAGATGTCGCAGGCCTTGCAGATGCAAAACAAGCAATCGATGACGCAATAGTGGCACCCATGAAACATCCAGAGCTGTTCAAAGGAAAAGCAAGGCAGCCCTGGAGAGGTATCCTGTTCTATGGGCCTGCAGGTTGTGGAAAGACACTTGTTGCTAAAGCAGTGGCCTCAGAGGTCAATGCTACATTCTTCAATGTTTCAGCCGCGAATATAGTGAGCAAGTGGCTGGGCGAGTCTGAAAGGCTTGTGATGAACCTCTTTCAACTCGCCAGAAAGAACCAACCCGCAATCATATTCATCGATGAGCTTGACTCAATAGGTGTGTCAAGATCAGGAGATGATGTTGGAGGCGAGAGACGTCTAAAGACTCAATTACTCACCGAACTCCAAGGACTTGCCAGTAATGAAGAAGATCGCATTACTCTCATTGGAGCGACAAACCTACCGTGGGAGCTTGATTTCGCACTCCGGTCCAGATTTGAGAAGAAGATACATGTTCCTCTACCAGGACGGGAGGCAAGAGCTAAGATATTCGAGATTCATATGGAAGATGTAGAGGTTTCCCCCACTATTGAATACGAGGAACTTGCAGACCTCACAGAGGGTTACAGTGGGAGAGATATCAGTGTAGTCTGTCGCGAGGCGGCCATGGAACCGATTAGGGATTTGCAACGAACCGGCAGAATGGATGATGAGCAGGAGATTCTGGACATCCGACCCGTATCGAGGGACGACTTCCTGCATGCCATAGAAAACATTCGCCCTGCAACTCCTCCAGAGGATGTCAAGAGATACATTGACTGGGCGGAGGGTTCCTAAAGATTGGGTGTCAGGGAAAGAAAGAGAGAGAAGGAAAAGACAAAGGAATCAACCAAACCTGTTGAACAGGAACAGGTTGAATCAGCTCCCGTTATCGAAGATGTCGCAGTAGAGGAAGAAGCTCACACTCCAGAGGTTGTTGTCGAGATCACAGAACCCGTTACAGAGGTTGTTGTAGCAGAACCTGATTTTGTGATGCCTAGTTGGGGCGATGTTGAGGAAACTGAATGGATGTATGGCATCCCAACTAGAGAGGAAGACAGGGAGCTTTGGGCAGGAGAATGGTCTGACTACCTGTTAGAGTGGACTGAGAGCAAAAGTGTTCATGTCTTGTCAGTGGCTACGTTCATCAGTGAACCGCCATTCAAGGATTTCAGAAACAAGGTAGATTCATTCAAGATTATTGCAGCAGCTCTGATTGACAAGGAAGTTGCTGAATGGGTAGACAAGAAAAAGCGTCAGCTTAGAGTCTACTGGAAACCTCTTGAGGACTGGGCAGACATACTCTATCAATGGGCACTCAAGTCAGGAAAACTCAGACTTGATGTCAAATCTATAGTCATTCAAGAGGGGGATGAGGACTTCGCTAGCCTACCTGAAAAGGACATTCATATCGTGCTGGCACTCATGGTGAAGAAAGGGCTGGCTGATTGGATTGATGCGAAGAAAGGAGCGATTTTGATATCCACCCAAATTCAGTAGGCACCTGTGTGTCTTGGGTCAGAAGTATCACGAGCCCTGAGGCCAGGGAAATAATACCTACCACCAGTTGAAAATCGAATATCTGCTACCGCCATCCCTGCCTCTACTAAACTGGAAAGAACTTGTCGTGCATGGTCTTCAGACCATTTGAGTTGCATAATGACCTCTTCAACTGAAACGTATCCTTTCATTGCTGCGAGATTTATCACATCAGCTTGATCTCTTCGAAGTTCGAGAGGTCGTAGCTCAACAACCTTTACTCCGCCTCTGAGAGTACGTATTCCAGGAATGAGCCCGTTGTCAGCAACTCGGTTCACAGCCTCAATGACATCATTGTATGTTACTGATTCAATCTCAGGAAGACGTCGTACAACCTCAACAATGAGTTCTGCCAGACCCATAAGTCCCTTTGATGAGTGCTCAGTTGCTACGTCAAGTATTGCAAGTCCAACATAATCGTAGAATTGGTCCATTGTCATACCCTGAGGAGTCCTTCTTGGAGCATGATGAGCAAGTCGAAGAAGAGTGGCTGCCTCAGGAAATGCCTCGATGATTCGTTCGTTTGCTACAAAAGTACCAATATCAAGACCAATTCGTTTCATGTTATCAAGCTGTGAACGAACATCATGCAGAAGAGCCTGTGACTCTCTCTGATAGGAACGAATATCCACTGCACCAAGATCATAGAGTTTCTTCAGCTGGTCAAGTGTAGCGATTGAAGCGTAGAGTTCTGAATGAAGTCGCTCATGCATTGGAGGGTATCCCTTCGTTTATCTGACCTGCACTAGGCTGGCAGATGTTCTAGAACGATTCGGGCTTTAAGAGAGAGTATTATCGACATGCGCAGGGTTCTACGGTGTTAGACGATCGCGATCACGAGGCAACAGTGTAGCCTCCCGGATGTTTTCAATACCCAGAAGTTGCATTGTCAATCGTTCCACACCGAGTCCTAGACCACCATGTGGTGGTGCACCATACTTGAATGGATCAAGATAGAATGCAAAGTTATCAGGATTGAAACCTTTTGTCTTAAATCGTTCAACTAGCAGGTCATAGAGGTGAATACGCTGACCACCAGTCGTGATCTCCATCCCCTTATATGTGAGATCAAAGCTCTCTGTCATGCCCTCGTCAGTCATACTGGGCATTGTGTACGCAGGACGAAGCTCCAGTGGATAGTGTGTGATGAACACCATGTCGGTCCCATACTTCTCAGGGAAGATATCACCAAGAAGCCGTTCGCACTCAGGGTCAAGGTCATCTGTTATCGCGAGGTCCTTACCTGCCTCATTGACTAGTTCAATTGCTGTTTCGTACTTGATTCTCTTGAAGGGAACCTTAGGAACCTCTAGGTCAATTCCCAAGAGTTCAAGTTCTGCTGCAGAGTGCTTCTTGGTCATCTTAAAGGAGTGTTGAAGCATGTCTTCCTCCATCTTCATGACATCATCAACGCTACTGATCCAAGCCATCTCATAGTCAAACGAAGTGTATTCGTTGACATGACGACGGGTGTTGTGCTTCTCTGCTCTGAACACAGGTGCAATCTCATAGACTCTCCCAAAGCCAGCCAAGAGCATGAGCTGCTTGTAGAACTGTGGACTCTGGGCGAGGTAAGCCTTTCTCTCGAAGTATGTGACTTCAAAGAGGTTTGCGCCACCCTCTGTGGACTCTGCGACTATCTTTGGAGTATGTATCTCCACAAAGTCATTGCCTTCTAGGAAAGCTCGTGCAAACCTTACAAGATTGTGTTGAATCTTGAAGATTGCATTAATTGATGGTTTTCTGAGGTCGAGGATTCGATGATTGAGGCGAGTGTCAAGCTCGATGTCTGTTTTACCTTCGACAACATCAATGGGTAGTCGCTCAGCTGTGTTGAGGATTCGGATCTTCTTTGGAATCACCTCAGCCCCTGCTTCTACCTGAGTGGTTGCTACGACCTCACCGGTGACTGAAACCGCGGTTTCAGGCTTCAACAGCTCCGAAGTCTTGAAGACATCTTCTGATACTTTCTTCTGAGGGATAGTCACTTGTACAGTTCCACGCTCATCTCTTAGAACAAGGAACTTGATTTTCCCCTTATCTCTGAGAATGTGAGTCCATCCCATCAGGACAACCTCACTCCCAGCCAGTTCAGCTGTTATCTCGTTACTGAAGTGAGTTCGAACTTCATCACCTATTGGTTCAGTGCCTGCAGCTTTGTAGAAATCCATCCTTCATGCCTCAGTCTGAGTTCATTCAGCTGGGGTTGTAAACATCTGCATAAATCTTGCCCAAAGTTGGATTCCGCTAGACAATCATCAAGGTAAAATCCATTTTGTGGGGCTTTTATATCCTGAACAGGAACCTGCAGACGTAGTGTCTGGACGAGAGCCAAGTCCTGCGACACTACCACTGTCGCCGTCAGTTGGCCGGGGACGCTAAAACGCCTGATGGAGAGGTCATAAGACTTTACAGTCCTTTGGGACCCGCAAAGCCACCTCGATGAAACAGGAACCGAACATCATCTCGGACTCGATGTCTAAGATTGTGTAAGTTTCGGGCAATGGAAGAGTACATTATGAGGTCTTTGAAGACCCTCAGAATAGGAAGTTGAAGATGGTCTGGGTTTCAACCCAGACACCACCTTCCGGATCACTGTTCCCACTACATGGGTGCCTGAACCAGCTCGTAGACCCGCTCCCTCGCGTCGTTCTCATGTTCCTCTTCCCGAATTAGTCCTAGGGCCTTCAGTCTACTGAGACCGTAGTTTACTGTTCTGGGAGGAAGATACGTGAAGCTAATCAGATCTTGCCGGGACATTCGTCGCCGGTCCTTAAGCAGCACGTAGAGAAACTTCGCAGAAGGAGGTAGAGACAAGAATGAGCGTCGGGCAAAGGTGATCCCACCGTAAAACTGTTGCCATGTATCATATACCTCCGTATTGTTTTGCTTTCTAGCCGTAGGTTCATTGATAAGCTTTGGCATCAGAGAACACAATGTATTGAAGAGGTGATGCAGAAATGGTTTCCATTGATCAGCTAACAATTAAGGGGTACAAAGACAGATCATTGAAGAATACACTCTTCCGACATCTTACGGATACTCAGAAAGCTGCCATCGTTTTTCCAGGACTGGCGTATAACTCTCAAATGCCACTACTTCATTATACGATTAAAACCATCATAAATAGTGGTTTCAACGTACTTGCAGTGGACTATGATTACTCTAACAATCCGGAATTCTTGAAACAGTCACAAAAGACTCGATCAGATTGGTTGATTGAAGATGTCGAAGCGAGTCTTAGAGTTATAGCTGAGGAGGAAAAGCAGGAAGTCGTATGTTTGGTAGGAAAGTCTTTGGGAACACTAGCTTTGGGACATCTACTTGAAACACATGAAGACCTGAGAGATGTCAAGACAATTTGGTTAACGCCCTTGATCAAAAACCCTGAACTCTTGGAACAGATGCTTGCCTATATGAAAGATGCAATCTTGGTCATCGGAGCTAAGGACCCGCATTTTGATAGAGACATCATAGAACGTTTGAATGCAACTACTCAGCTCGGAGGGATAGTCGTTGAGGAGGCGAATCATAGTCTAGAGATTGAGGGGGATGTAACCAAGTCTTTAAGGGTGTTAATGCAAATTGTTTCTGTTTTGCAACAGTTCCTAGACTGAATCGAGGAAAACTAGTGTGTGGGAGCATGCTGTTCAGTAGCAGGCATGCTAGGACGTTCATTAGCTTGCCAGAAGTCTACAATTTTATTCAGCAGATCTGCAATTCCTTGCCCTGTGATTGTTGAAGTTTCAATGAAGAAGACTGGATGAGTTTGTCCGTTTTCTCCAAGAGTCTTGGCAACTTGGCTGCAGAATTCACTTGCCTCTTCTGTGGAAACAGGTATGTCTACTTCATCATCCTCATCTTCATAGACCGGATGATCTCGAAGATCTGTCTTATTTCCGACTATGATTATTGGTGGAGGAATCAAGAAAGCATTAGCAACTTCCCGTACCCAGAAATCAAGACTGTCAAAGCTCCATCGGTCTGCTACTGAATAGACAAGGGCTACAATTCCTGAACCTGTATAGAACTCAGTCTTCGGTACTTTGGCCTCCATACTCTTCGGAAATGTCCAAGCGTCAACTCTGACATTCGTATCGTTATACTCAACAATGTTACTATATGTGAAAGGACTGGTTGGAGGTAGGTCAAGCGAGGAGTAGTCGTTCCCGAGTTTCAGATTGCACTCAAAGATTATGCTATTCACTCCAACTCCTTCTTCGCCTAGGAACAAGACTTTCAGATCATATAAGTCCGAAATGGTTTCAGGTGTTGACTTTACCTCTTCGGATACATCTTCTAATGATGCCACAACCTCGGGATCATCCCAAATGAATTTGACAGGTTTCTCATCCTCGGATGATTGTGTTCTCGGTGTGGGAGTGCTTGTGGGTATATTCTCTGAATGGAAGGAGTAGACCAAATCTTTGACTTCCTCGCTGGCTGGAATATCCCAAATACTCGTTGTTTGAGGAGCTGGAGTGTCAATCTTCAACTCTTCAGGCTCTGATACAGGATGAATCAGATTGCTTTCGATATCTTCGGGGATTGCACCTTTACCAGTCGGTGATAGGAATTCATCTTTCAATGATTCAAGAACATTCAAAGCTCGTGCGAGTTCTAGTAAATCATCCTTTGTTAGCTCTTCCTCTCCAGGAATCAAATCAACCTCAGGAAGGCCGATTCTTTTCAAAATAAACTTGAGAATTGGATTGGGGACATTGAATCCACGTAGATATGCAAACCGCTGGACCTCCTCCATGATATCATTGAAGGATCGACCTGAGAATTTTAATCTTCGATTTACAGCCGGGTCTGTAATATAGATGCGGTCGACCTTGAGACTTACGTCAATATTGGTCCCCGGAATTTGCATTTTTACGACAACCATCCTTCCTCAATCATATTTGATAATATGAGGTATGAATAATTACTATTTTTATATATTAAAGGTTTTCCTACACGATTAAATGCGCAAAAAAGGAGCCCAAACGCACTTTAGTACGAGCAGGACATGCACCAAAATGAAAAATCAGCCTTCTTCATCAGGTCGTGAGGTGAAGCGCCATATATTGAAATGGGTGGATTTCTCATCTATTCATTAGAACCCCTAACTTAAACAAGTGAGTTTGAAGTGATAGAAGTCAGTGTAACCCTGTCAGATGGCACCAACAAGACAATTCCGATCGCGTCTCATTCCAAGATAGTAGATCTTTCAAGTAACTCAATCATGGCGATTGACCTTACTGAACTCGACAATCTTGTAGGGGTCGAAGAACTCATTCTAAGTGGAAATCGTTTAATGACCATTGATTTGACCGTTCTAGCCTTCTGCCCCTCAATGAAGTCTGTATTTCTAAATGAGAATAATCTACAGATTGTGAACTTGGAGATGTTGAGATATTGCACTCTTCTAGAACATCTTGATCTGGGGTCGAATCAGATTCTAAGAGTTGATCTCGCTCCATTGTCTGAGTGCAAGAGCCTAGTTTCCCTCAATCTGGAGAAGAATCGGTTAATGAGCCTTGACATATCTCCAGTTTCAAGATGTGCCATGCTGGAGGAGTTCAACCTTCTAGACAATCCACTCAAACGTCTTGACGTGACCCCTCTCTTGTCATGTGCATCGCTCAAGTCTTTGCTGGTTCCAGAAGGCACCAGGTTAGTTTCAAAAAAGAAACAAGATGTCGAACTATTGAACCCTCCAGCCATCAATGAACTGATTGCTGAAAATAAGATTGAGTTTATTATTGATTGACACACTTCAGCAAAAATCGTATACGAATATACTAGATTATCTTATTTTTTGATATTTTGATAGTTTGTTGTTCCATTCGTATGGTTGTCTATAGGAGCAGATACTATGAAAAAAGCAGGGGCTGCCATAGCACTCGTAATCATCTTTTTGATTCCTTCAGCTATTGGTCCATTTACTGAAAATAGACCTCCATACTTAGAAAAGTCCCCGTTCGAAGGAGAGGATTATCTTCCTAGTGATTGGCAGGACTCAAACTCTGGTTATGGCGAGCCTTTGTCTGGAACCCTCAATGGTTTCAAGGTTTCAAGTGGAACATCTGTGATTGATTTTTCACATTCGGGATATATCGGCATTGACCCACCACTGGGTTGGAGTTCTGAACAGTTGGAGGGACAGCTTGATCATCTATCTATGTGGGTAGATGATGTCTTGGTAAATCCAACTCTTGACGACTACCACGAAGAGATATGGTTTCCCATTGCTGGTTATCCCGAGTACAATGGTGACCCGTTCTTTGTTCCGGATGGCTGGTCACTGACAAAGAACGATGCAACTCCTAGTGGAACTGAACACCCTCAGCATGGATTATTTGAGATGAATGGTAGACCCGGTGATGGTTATGATTCGACCATAGGATGGAGGTTTGATGCCAACTATTATAGCAGCTCAATACTTGACCCCACTGTTGGAGTCTATATAAGTCAACAAATCCCAACGTCTTGGAGGAGGATTTACTCAGCCGAGATATCATTCCGATACTATGTTTCAAGCCTTTCTGATATGGATGATAATGTGTTTATCTTCACTAGAATGGAAGGTCATGTTTCGAAATATCATGTGTATGGCATAGGCACTCCTACAGACACATGGCTCCAAGCCACAGGAATCATTCCATCAACTTTCTTTGATGCAATGGAAATCAGTGATTCGATGCTTTTTGACATCGGAATTGGGACGGATATAGACGGTTCAGCGCCTACTGCAGACCATGAGTTGTATATTGATGAGATAGAGGTTAGGTTACTCGTACGTCCTTTCCCTGAACAAATCGACCTACGAACAAATGGAGCAATAGTGACCGGTTCAACTGTGGGTAGTGTGAGTCCATATATTCCTGATGGGAACAATAGAGACTGCTATAGTGCACCTGATTCAAACGGAGGATCAGGTGGAGTAGATATCAATGGTTATGGTGATAACGGGTGGTTAGATGTAGGAGCTGATGTACCAGCTTATCCTGACTGGTCAACGGCCTTTGACTACCAGGTTGGCCTTCAGTTTCCGCTGCATATTCCTCAAGGTTCAGCAATCACATCAGCTACGCTTCAGGTTGAAACACCTAGCGACTCCACAGGCTTTCCTGGAATGCGTATATATGTCGCTGCGGAGGATGATGTTACAGCTTTTATTAGTGGATACCCCCTTTTGCCTGACAGATATGATTGGGTTAACACAAGTGTCTACTGGCGCCCCACAACTTGGATAGCCAACGGGAGATATACCACACCAGATATCGCGGCTCTTATCCAGGAAGTTGTGTCAAGACCGGGGTGGCAGAGTGGAAACTACATTTGTATAATGATTGATTATGCATATTCAAATCAGCAATATGCATACAATCAGATCAAAGGTTCAACAGGATTTGCTCAAGCAGATCTTGCAAGACTTTTTGTGGACTTTATTGAAGTAACTCCTTCGGATACAATCCCGAGTTTCAGGTTTAATAAAAACGTCTTCATAGACCATACGAAAGTTGTATCAGACCTCAATGATTTTCCAGTTCTCGTTGACATATGGGATAAGGATCTTCACTTCAATGCACAGCCAGATGGAGATGATATTGCATTCCTTTGCAATGGTCAAGTCATCCCTCATGAGCTTGAACTGTTTGACAAGAAAGGGAATGGCACTCACGCACATTTAGTTTGCTGGGTTAGTGTTCCCCACCTGTCATCTGTTGTGGATACAAAAATAGTCATGGTGTATGGTGATGAAGATCTTGGAAGTCAGGAAGACCCTGAGAATGTGTGGGACTCCAACTTTTCTTCAGTCTGGCATTTGAACGACAATCCAGCACAACCACAATGGGACTCTACCTATGCGGATTATTTGCCGCATCAACCTCAGATTCAGGATAACACACTGCAAGGTCTTGATGGTTTAACATATGGAACAATGACTTCCACTGACAGCGTGAGTGGTCAAATTGGAAATGCCATCGATCTTGAGGGTGTGAATGATTTTGTTGATTTTGGGAATCCTACGGAGTTACAGATGACTGGGGCATTTACAGTTGAAGCTTGGTTCAATGCTGATTTCATCGACAATGATTATCTTGTTGTCAAATCAGGAGAGGACCTTTACCGCGGATGGGATATCAGTTTTGATGATGATCCAAGTATTAGTCCTGCAGGCTGGGTCATGTTTAGATTTAGTCCAGATGGTTCACTCACGAACACTGTAGGTTATGAACGGGTTGAAACAGGACAGTGGTACCACGTTGTCGGAGTCTTCAATCCCTCTTCGTATGTGAGATTCTATTTGAATGGCGAATTAGCAGGCGAATTATCAACTGGTATTCCGGCGTCGGTGAACGACCCAGCTCGTCCAGTTAGAATCGGTCGAAGGTCTGATAATCCAGGTGGAACATCATACCTCGATGCAATTATTGATGAGGTACGGATATCGAGGATTGCAAGGTCTGACTCATGGATTAGAACACAATACATCAATCAGAGAAATCCAGGACTCTTCTTAACTGTAAGTGAAGAGAATGTCAACTTCCAGTATATGAAAGACATCACCATCGATCATAACAAAGTAGCATCTGATCTCAAAGACTTCCCTGTGTTAATTGACATCTATGACTCTGATTTACGAACAAATGTCCAACCTGATGGTGATGACATAATGTTTACCTCAAATGGCAGGAGTCTCTCGCATGAGATAGAAATCTTTGACCAACAATATAACTCAACGCACGCACACTTGGTCGCTTGGGTACAAGCAGACCTCTCTTCTGTATCTGACACTGTTATCACCATGTATTATTCTAATCCTGCTATGGGAAACCAAGAGTGCCCTGAGGAGGTCTGGCATAATCAGTATCAGGGAGTATGGCACCTTGGAAATGACCCTTCGGGCGCGTTGCCAGCCCCACAAATCACTGATAGCAGTTACTACAGCAATGATGGAACTACTTATGGATCTATGATACAAAGTAATCGTGTCCTAGGTCAAATAGGGAATGCCCTTGAATTCGATGGGTCTGATGACTATGTAGATTGTGGAAATACAGGCCCCCTTACAGTAGGCTACAATGATTTCGTCATGAGCTTGTGGTTCGCCACACTCGATGTCGGTGTGCCGCTCGCTATCAAAGGAGCCATCGGTACAGATGCGTATAGATACATGTTGTCAGTGACGAGCTCAGGGGAAATCACAGCTGAGATCGACGATAATTCCGTGTCACCAGGGAAAATCAGTATATATTCAGCACCGGGACTTAATGATGGCTTATGGCATTATGCTGTTATGGTAAGGAATGGTAATTTGCTTCATCTATACATCGATGGTTCTGAAGTGCCCACTTCACCCGTAGATATCACAGGATATGGAAGTATAAACTCCGTGGAACCTTTTATGATGGCTGCATGTGAAAACTATAACAATAATGGATATCCCAATCTCTTCGCATCAACGCAGCTCGATGAAGTTCGAGTACTTAGTGACACACTTACTGCAGAATGGATTCTTACGGAGCATAATAATCAATATGATTCTTCCAGCTTCTACTCCTTAGGAGTCGAACATGAGGTAGTAACACCCAAAGAAGTTCCACTTGACTTTATGTACAAGAAAGACATCACCATAGACCACACTAAGGTTGCCTCAGACCTCTATGGATTTCCTGTTCTCATCAATCTTTATGATGCAGACCTTCGATTTGATGTTCAAGCAGATGGCGATGATATTGTATTTGTAAAAGATGGATGGATACTCCCTCATGAGATTGAGCTTTTTGAACAATCATATAATTCCTCACATGGACACCTAATTGCTTGGGTGAGAACAGATCTCTCTGCTTCGTCAGATACAGTCCTATCGATGTACTATGGAGATCCTAGTTCAGAGAGTCATGAAAATCCGCAAGGTGTCTGGGACACCTCCTTTGCAGCTGTGTGGCATCTCAGTGAAGACCCGGCTGGAACTATTTACGATAGCACAGCAAATGGAAACGATGGAGTAGGACTCCCAAGCGGTTCTGAGCCTACTCTTCAAACAGGGAAGATATACTATTGTTCTGAGTTCTATGGAACGGCCACAAACGACAGAATTGAGGCACCACACTCCACTTCACTGGTCCTTCCATCAAACATGCTTGTAGAAGCATGGATTCGGACAAGCAATACCGATACAACCTCAGATGTAATAGTTGCGAAATGGGGCGATGTAGGTCATAGAAATTACTGGTTAGGAAAAATAGACGATTCAACTCTTGCATTCTATGTTGACAACACTCAGAGTGTTACTGCATCCCTGAGTTTGGTGAATGATGGTGAATGGCATCATGTTGTGGGTGTAGCAAATTCAGGAACTAGCGAACTTCTTTTGTATGTCGATGGGGTTGAGCGTGGAAGTGCGCTCTATAGTGGCTCAACTCAAACTGGTACATCTGTAATTCACATCGCCAACAATCCAGGCTCAGTTGGTTTCATTCAAGAATGGGATGGTCGCATAGATGAGGTTCGAGTTTCTAGCTCCTATAGAAGTCTAGGTTGGATTGTTACAGAATATAACAATCAGAATGACCCCAATTCATTCTATACAGTTGAAGAAGAAACAACGACTTCTGTGACATATGAATACAGCAGGCAAGTCACAATTAGTTCTGGATCTGAACTAGTCCCAGCTGGATACTCTACATCAGTGACAATTGACCATGCAGCCTTAGTCGCTGAAGGAAAATCGCAAATTGATGGTGATGATCTGCGGATAATGTACTGGAATGGTCTAAGTTTGACAGAATTGGATAGAATACTGGACTTTGACTCTTCTTGGAATTCCGCAACCACAAAGATATGGTTCAAGAGTCAGACGGATATTCCTGCATCCTCCTCTGATGATCAGTACTTCATATACTATGGGAACCCCACTGTAACGGATCCACCGAACAACCATGAGAATATTTTCCAATTCTATGATGGTTTTGAGAGCGGGAATGTTAATGCTTGGGACGGATCGTATACAGACACTGGTGATACGCTAATTGTTTTGAATACACCGCTGATTCCAGTTCATTCCGGAACCTATGCAGTAAGAGGAACTGTTGACAATGTGGCAGCCGCTCAGGCCATGATCTGGAAGGATTTCAGTGACAAATCGAATCTGTTTGCAAGAGTACATTTCTACCTACCAGTAGGATTCTCCACTTCCGATCATGTCACAATAATGCAATATGTTGATACCTCCACAGGATGGCAAAACCAAATTAGTGTAACAATCAGAGATGACATGACCTTGTATATGTGGAATGCTGTTTTTGGTGAGGCATATGGATATGGTACAACCAGTACGATTTCCACGGGGTCTTGGCATACATTGGATATGCAGGCTAAAATCTCTGATACTGCTGGTGAAGCTAGATTATGGCTCGACGGAAATCTTGAGATTGAGGAAACTGGTGTAAATCTTGGAACAGAGGGGATAGATAGGTTCTGTACAGTGTTCTATTGGGCTGCACCCCAAACAGAGCCTAACACAGTCATTGCAGATGACGCATTTCTCAGACCCTATGTGAGTCCAGAACCCACCAGGTTGATTGGTCCTGAGATCCCACAAGATCTTTCTTTCAACTACAAGAAAGAAATTAGCATTGATCATACGAAGGTTGATGCAGACTTAGTAGACTTTCCACTACTTATTGACATCTTTGATAGTGATCTACGGACAAAGACTCAATCTGACGGTGATGATATCATCTTCACAATTGGCGACACAATATTGCCTCATGAACTCGAGCTTTTTGATCAGACGTACAACTCGACGCATGCACATCTAATTGCTTGGGTAAAGTCTGATCTCTCATCGACGACTGATACGATAATAACAATGTACTACGGAAATTCCGAAACCACGAATCTAGAGTATCCTTTTGCTGTGTGGAGCAATAACTATCGTGGAGTCTGGCATTTAGGTGAAACTAGTGGAGGGAGTGGGGCTTTCAGAGATTCAACTTCAAATAGCAACCATGGCACAGATGCCGGCAGTCCCACACTTGGTATAATTGGACCAATAGGTAATGCCATTCTTTTTGATGGCTTGGATGACACAATAAATTGTGGCAATGGACCAAGCCTTACTATTCCAGGAGATGTCATGACAATTGAAGCATGGGCATACCTGAACGAGGATACAGCCCCACAATGGGGTGCAGGGATTGCTGAAA
Organism: Candidatus Thorarchaeota archaeon; assembly: GCA_050124975.1. Lineage (GTDB taxonomy): Archaea > Asgardarchaeota > Thorarchaeia > Thorarchaeales > Thorarchaeaceae > SMTZ1-45. The sequence goes on from JASFEF010000018.1 coordinate 21,869, forward strand.
AGGCCATGTCTTATTCACTCATTCAAGATTGGGATGGAAGTAGGAAATTCACATTTGAGGTGAATGCAGATTCGCGTACATGGACCTCTGACTCCAATAAGGACATGTACAGATGGTATCACGTAGTTGGAGTCTATGACGGCACTAATACATACATCTATGTAGATGGCATCGAGAGAAGTTCCTACGCAAATACAGGAAATCTTGATGTTACTGCGAATCTCTTCTATATTGGGCGAGGAGATCAATATTTCGATGGTCGCATCGATGAAGTCCGAATCTTGAGCATTGACAAATCAGCTGAGTGGATAATTGCAGAATTCAGAAATCAGAACGACCCGGCAAGCTTCTTCTCAGTAGGTTCAGAGGTGAGCTCAGCACCCTTGGAGTTCTCCTATAAGAAAGAAATAACCATTGATCACACAAAGGTCAGCACAGACCTAACAGACTTCCCCCTACTCATAGACACCTTTGATTCTGATCTGAGGACAAAAGTCCAAGCTAATGGTGAGGATATTGTATTCAAATCCGGGGAAGATGTACTCTCTCACGATATAGAAGTCTTTGACCAGTCTTACAATGGTAGCCATGCGCATCTTGTAGCCTGGGTTAAGACAGACCTTTCCTCGTCAGTCGATACAACAATCACAATGTATTATGGCAATCCCAGTATTGGAAGCCAAGAGAATGCTGCGGGTGTGTGGAGTTCTAATTTCAAAGGTGTCTGGCATCTTGGTGAAACCCCCACTGAAACATTCTACGATTCGTCTGGTAATTCGAATGACGGAACAGGATACAATCTTCAATCGGACGACCAGGTAGACGGACAAATTGATGGGAGTATAGATTTCGATAATAATCAGGACTACATTGATTGTGGGAATGATACTACATTGAATGTGGGTTCTAATGATTTCTCACTTTCCCTGTGGTTCAAATATGACGGTGTGGACATGGGAGTCCTTGCTGGAAAAGGTGCTGTACTTAACGCCAAAAGATATCGAGTTAGCATAGAATCAGGTCCAGGAATGTTGATGGCAGAAATTGACGACGATACCGTATCGAGGACCGTCTTCTCGACTTCAACCTATGGTGATAATTTATGGCACCATGTTTCTTTGGTGAGAGAGGGGAACAATCTTAGGCTATACATTGATGGAGCAGAAGATCCCAATTCTCCAACTGATATTACAGGTTATGGTAGTCTTGATGAAGTAGAGTCCTTCTACATAGGCGCATTTCGTAGTGAGGTATATGGTACTCTTGGCTATTGGTCCACTGCAAACACGGATGAGGTGCGTGTTGCCAAGATGGCGCTCTCACCAGGGTGGATTGCAACAGAGTATGAAAATCAGTATGATCCAAGCAGCTTCTATTCGATAGGAGGAGAATTATCAGCTCAGCCCATTGAATTTGATTACAAGAAAGACATAGTTGTCGACCATACGAAAGTTGCCTCTGACCTGACAGACTTCCCACTGCTCATCGATATCTTTGACACGGATCTCAGGACCGACGTGCAAGCTGATGGAGACGATATCATATTCAAGATTGGTGAAACAGTGTTACCTCACGAACTAGAACTTTTTGACCAGACATATAGCCCGACACAAGCCCATCTTGTTGCTTGGGTCAAAGTAAATCTCTCAGCTACTGTTGACACAACGATTAAGATGCTTTATGGCAATAATGAATTGGAAAACCAAGAGAATCCCACTGGAGTATGGTCCTCAGGGTTCTCCGGAGTTTGGCATCTTAGTGAAGACCAGATAGGAACAGGCAATCCTGATCTCTATCAAGACTCATCCTTGAGCAACAATGATGGAGATGACTTTGTTTCAGCACAAGGAAAAGATGGCCAAGTGAATGTAGGGCAGCAGTTTGATGGAGCTGATGACTATGTGGATTTGGATAGTCATATTGGAGACTATGCATCTCTCTCGCAGGGGAGTATATCTCTATGGTTTAGATATACAGATACTTCAGACTATAAATTACTGCTCTCTGCGAGCTGTAACACTGATGACAACAGCGACTTAGACATCATGTATTATCAGCCAGATGATGTGTTTATGGTAGGCGTTAGGGAAGATGGAGGATCTGTGTGGATTGCTAATTTTCCAGGTAGTTATTCAGATGGGAGCTGGCATCATTATACACTAACAGTGGATGGTTCAGGAAATCACCACTATATCGATGGAAATTCGATTTCATGCACCTATCCCTATGGAGGCAGTGCATCCTCAACGGGATTCTTTGATGCCGTTTCTGATCTTAATACTCTGAGAATTGGAAATAGAGAAGACTTTGGTGGTCACCAATACCATTTTGGAGGGTACATTGATGAGGTCCGCATTTCAAGCAGTCCCCGAACTGCTGAGTGGGTCAGTACCAGTTTTAGCAACCAAGAAGATCCATCCAGTTTTTACTCAATAGGAGAAGAGACAAATCTCCAGCTGGAATACCAGCCTTATATTCAAATTACTGATTTCAAAAACAAAAAGGATTTGGTAATTGATCACACAAAAGTCGGGGCAGATTTGACTGACTTCCCTGTCCTCATTGACATCTTTGATAGAGATCTCAGAACGGATGTTCAAATTGATGGAGATGACATCATATTCAAGTCTGGATACGCCTGGTGCCCACATGAAATTGCATTCTTCGACCAGTCATACAATTCGACGCATGCACATCTTATTGCTTGGGTCAAAACAGACCTCTCATCATCCGTGGACACAAAAATCACAATGTATTATGGAAACTCAGCTTTAACATCTCAAGAGAATCCAAGTGCGGTTTGGGGTGATTATGCTGGCGTATGGCATTTGGAGAACAGCCCAATAGGAACAGTATATGATAGTAGTCCATACAACAATGATGGTGCGACCCTAGGATCTATGAGTGGTTCAGATCTAGTTCCAGGTCAAATAGGGAGTGGATTTGAGCTGGACGGTATTGATGACATGATCAATGTTTCAGAGAGTCCCAGCTTGGATTCAATAAAATACGCAGGTACTCTGTCATTATGGATAAATTGGGCGAATGTAGCTGATGGGGGATATCAACGTGTCATGACAACTAGTGACCGTTTCATTCTAAATCCATCTCCTCCACCGACACTTCTCCAAGATGATGGTTTTGAATGGGCGGTACAACCTGATGGAGACCACTTCTTCTATCCTTGGGGTGGAAACAGCATTAACTATAACTTTGTCACTAATCCATTTACAAACAATGTTTGGCATCATCTTGTGGTCACACTGGACTATTCTACAAAGAGTGTCATCATTTACCTAGATGGATCAGCATTAGCTCTCGATGTAGAAAATGTACCAACAGAGTGGACACAATTAGCGAGTCTTGGTGATTGGCTTTGGGGAGGGAATCAGCTTGATACTGCCAGTCACTTTCTAGGGAAGTTTGATGAAATTCGAGTATCTCAAGCTGTCCAATCTTCTGGCTGGGTGTTGACAGAATATAATAATCAATACGATCCAAGCTCCTTCTTTTCCGTTGGATCAGAGGTACAAATCAGTGGTGAGGGATACATCTTCACGACAAGTTCTGAGTCTACCGTAACAATTGGAGCTAAATTGTCTATGGGAGTCCAAACTTCATTTTATAGTTACACTGATGACTTCATCACTGGAACATCTTTCTCTATCGTTAATGGTAGCCTGCCAGTTTGGACAGCTGGTGTGTTGGTTTCTCCTCCTGATGAAGTAACTGAAGTATCATTCGAGATTTCATATCCAGAAGGAGATTGGTGGCCATTTTCTGTTACAAGCCCTTCAGGTATTGAGAAGACATATGGATCTGATTGGACGTGCTACGCTGGTAAACTAATGGTTGGTTCAACAGCGATTGAAGAAAATGGTATGTGGCAGATTCAGTTCCTAGACAGGAATCATGTCCTTGACACGCAGGTAGGACCAAGCGGAGGACCTTTCTCTTCTACTGACAAGTTCACACTAGGAGAAGATATCCAATTCAGAGTGTGGAGTTCCGGAATTATTGGGTCAACAGTCTCCCTCGATTTGATAGACCCATCTGGCTCTACATGGTATACAGGAACTACAACATTTCAGGGAGAAAGATTCTCACTACCATACTATCATAGGAAGCACTTGACAATCAATCACGAAAATGTAGCTGAGGATCTTGCTTACTTCCCTGTACTTGTAGACATATATGACGCAGATCTCCGCACTGATGCACGTGCCGATGGTAGAGATATAGCATTCGTGATTGGTGAAGAAACTATTTCACATGAGATAGAACTTTTCGACCAGACTTTCAACTCAACTCATGCCCATCTCGTTGCTTGGTTGAATGTCCCCTTGCTCTCTGGTTCGAGTGATACAATAATCACGATGTATTATGGAAATCCTCTCGCGCCTATTGTTTTTGATTCAGGACCAGTCTGGGATCCCGGTTATTTGGGAGTATGGCATCTAGGAGAAAGTGGAACTGGAGCACTGGACGAATATTTGGACAGCAGTCAATACAAACACCATGGCCAAGGTGGTGAAGGAAACTCCTCATTTGTTCCGACCCAAACAGTAGGCAAGATTGGCTCAGGGCAGGATTTCAATAACTTAGATGGGTACTACGACCTCATTGATTGCGGTGATAGTCCACTTTGGAACATTGACGGGTATCAAATAACTCTAGAAGCATGGATTCAGCATGATATCACCCCGAACACACATGTATATGGAATAATGAATCACAAGGGCTGGTATGATGGATACAGCCTGTTCATCAATTACGGTGGTGGTTCAACCCTAAAACCAACCTTCAGCTTACCAGGTGAAACACATCAGCTTAGAGGTGCTAATGATGTCACAGGCGGATCGTGGCATCACGTTGTAGCCACTTATGATGGTTCTCTGATGAGAATTTATGTCGATGGTATGCAAGATCCAACTGTTCTAGCAAAGTCTGATGCAATAATGCCTTCTCAATATGAACAAGGCTTCTGGATAGGACATGGGGATCAGCCAAAGGATAGAGTCTG
>JASFEF010000019.1:0-26827 GCA_050124975.1 Candidatus Thorarchaeota archaeon
CTTGTACTTCAATCTTTACCTTCTCGAGATCTTACTTAAGATTCTGAGAACGGGGATGCCAATGGCGAGTGCTTGATTCAATGTCATGAGTCGAATAAAGGCAAGCCCAACGCCACCTCCGATTAGAGAAATCCAAAGCAGTAGCGGATTAGGAATCGATGGTATTAGATTGGAATTCAGCAGATTGCCTAGCCACTCCCACCCGAATATTCCTGGCACAAACCAACCAAGAAGAAGTGCAACAAAGAACCCAGCAAGAAATCCGACAGTTGAAGATTCACGGCCAGCTGTGACTCTACCTCCAAAGATCTTCATAGGATTCATGAGGTTCTTTGGGTCCAATCTTTTCTTCATGACTTTGAGCTGCTTGAAACTCTTTTCGCCATAGAATTTCTTGGCGTGACGACCGTTCCAGAGACCTACAGCATACGGAAGTCCACCAAATCGTTCAGCTAAAGCAGCAATTCGAAATGATCTCTGCCAACCAATCGTGAATGACACACTCTTTCGCTCGTCATCGAGAATCCATACCATGAATGAAGCATTACCATCACTACTCAGTGTACCCTCAATTGCAACCTTCGATTTTCGGAGCTCTTTCTTTGTTGCCCTTAGAATTTCAGGCAGCTTCTCTAAAGGCGCAAGCATTTCTGCTGGAACAAGACTAGGACCGTGTCGTTTGATTCGTAGAGGATACAGTCGTTCATGCCAGTATAACCATGCTCGCTCGTCATCCAATGTAGTCCCATGTTCTTCTTGGGTGATTTTATGAATTTTCTCGATGTTGTCTTCGTTCTGGAATATTGTATCAAGAAGGGCTCCTGTGAGAATGAACTTTCCGTGCTCTAATTCGAAACTGTTGAGCCATCTCAACTTTGATGTATAGTTATCTGCTAAGAATCGTAAGTAGTATGGTTGAGCCTCAGATACTATCTTAGTTGCTGCTTTCACCAAATCCAACATCGAGTCAAAGGAACATGCGAACGGAATGAGTTGGAGGTTTGGGATGGTTTTGAGTGTGATTTTAGTAATGATCCCAAGAGTTCCATATGTTCCTGTGATTAGCTTTGTTTCTTGTTCAGGTGTTCCAAGTCCTTCAGCCGCAAGTTCTTGACCTAGCCACTGGTTCCCATCCATAGCTTTCTCCATAAGAGTGTCCCCTTCTGGGTCTAAGAAAACTCTTCCCAACCGCACAACCTTACCATTTGGAAGGATTGCTTCGATACCTAGAACCTGTTTCAGAATATCTCCATGACGGGTTGATCCTATCCCAAGACCGCCACTCGCTACGAAGCCTCCCACGGTTGCAGCTGTAGCACTCGATGGATAGACGGGAAGTGTGAATCCAAGACGACCGAGGAATTCAAGCAGATCCCTCCAAGTGATTCCAGACTCCACAGTGATGGCTTGCTCAAATTCATTGAAGTAGAGAATCTTAGACATGCTTGATAAATCGACGCAGATGCCACCTTTTGTGGGAATTGAGCCACCCCACCCTGAAGTTCCATTTCCTCGCGGCACCATTGGAAGTTTATTATCCATAGCATACCATACCAGATTCTGTAGTGAAGGAACATCAACGGGCTGAGTCACTATGTCGAATTTCGGACTGACAATCTGGAACACAATATCTGGTAGGCTAGTAACATCCTTAGAATAAATCATGCATGTTTCAGGGGTTGTAGACACATTGTCAGCTCCTACAATGTCTCCAATGCGCATCTCATCAACCTTCACTGGTCCTCGTCACCCCCTCCATCTTTTGACAACAGGGACTCGGCCACAATTTGTGAAATGTCTTGAACCGTTGTGTCATAACCTGTGGTGAACTTAGCTAAATCAAACGCAAGAATGCATCGAGGGCACTCTGTGACGATTCGTGAGGCGGGAGTGACAGTCGCATCTCTTAGTCGCATTTCAGCAATCCTTGATGAGAGAACCGGATCAACTACATCAAGAAGTCCATGTGAACCACAACACCTTGTACTCTCTCTTGACGGGGTCATCTCTACATTGTAAACCCCTGGGATTTCTTCGATAATCTCCCTTGGCTCCTCAGTGGCCTTCAGTACTCTAGCTGAGATACAGGGATCGTGATATGTCACAGTCACCATAGGTTGTTCTTCGAATTTTAAACGACCTTCTCTCACAAGTCGCCTGATGTATTGGGATGTCGTCAAGAGTTCAAGATTGTTCTCTTCTTTGATATACTTACTATACTCTGACCAAGTCTGAATACATGAAGGACAACTAAAGACAACAGTTTCCACTCCTAAGCTTTGAATCACTTTTAGATTCTTCTGAGCCATCTCGTTGATATCCTCAAAATTACCAGCCCAGCCTAAGGGTGCGCCACAGCATATCTCCTTGTCTGCTAGTAGAGTATAGTCAACCTCTGCATACTCTAATATCTTGACCATAGATTTAGCCACATCATGTAGCTGCGACTTCAGTGAAACGTTGCATCCAAGAAAATAAGCCACCTTGGCAGGTTTCAGTACTCGATCTTTGACGATGTCCTCAATATCCTCCATCCAGAGAAGTCTATCTGCCGGACCCATCCACATGATATCGCCTCTAGACTTCAACGAGTCTAAGACAAACTGAGCTGGTCGTGGCATCAACCCTCGCTGTCGGACTTCCGCACGAGCAACTTCCCAGAAACGATCAAGACTGATTCCAGTGGTACAAACAGATGTACAGTGCTCGCAAAGGTTGCAGAGAAAGATCTTGTTGGCGAAATCCTGTCCGAATTCCCCCTCACCCTCGATTATTGATTTTACAATGTGGAGTTTGCCTCTTGGACCATATGACTCCCATTTGAGGTCCCGAAAAACTGGACATACCAATGAACAGTTTCCACAGGAGGCACAGACATATGGTTCATTTTCTTGTCCATACCTTTCAAGGAAGTCCATTTTGGTCATCTCAAAGATCACCATAGAGTGATAACTATCTCTGAAATATCTGCCCCTAAGTATATAGTTATGCCAAGGGTAGTTTTACCCTCGGCAAGTGCATTATTGATTTACGCTATTTTAGATCCTTAATCATCTCTCCAGCACAGGCTATACCCGATCTTGAAGCTGCTTCCATCGAGGCATAATACATACCACAGTTGGCATGAGGACCTGCAACGTAGAGCCCGTCAACACCAGTACGATTGGTGGTTAGACGATCATCCATGATGCCTGGTGGTTGTTTGAGAACAGACTTCCAAATCTTCCAGCTCTTCTGCCAGGTAACTTTCTCCTTTACGCCTGGAATGAGAATCTCAAGCTCATCCAGGATAGCGGCAGTCGCCTCTTCATCACTCATCTTAAGGAGTTCCTTGTCAATGCCAGTGACTGTCAAGAGTGACTCTCCGATTGGAGCGAGAACTCCAGAAACTCTCTTGGCTTCAGCTACTATGTTGATTTTTCTTCTTGGAACAAACGCTCCAACGTTGAAATCAAGGACTCTTGATTTTAGTCCGAAGTATGCAACAGTTGATGGAGTGTATTCAAACTTGGCTGCTTTATCAACGAAGTCGCTAGGCAAGTCGCTCTTCTTCACGAAGTTCGTTAGCATGTCAATTGGCGTAGTCAACACAACCGCATCAGTGTCGAGATGCTTACTCTCTCCATCCTGCTCATAGTCTACTCCAACAACTTTGCCATCCTCGACGATGACTTGTTTGACTGCACAGTTCACCTGTGGTTCCACACCAAAGTTACGGGCTTGAAGCATCAGAGTATATGCAACGCTACCTAACCCACCTCGTTCTGGATACATTGCACTGAATCCATCCTCATAAGCGAACCTTAGGTGTTCAGAGTAAAGGTACTGACCGGCTGAGACCTCACTTGGTTCCATGAACGTGACAGTTCTAATTAGTGGGTCATAGAAATCATTCTGGATTGATTCCGGTATGCCCTTGTCTTCTGCATATTCTGTGAAGGTCATATTGTCTAGTTCTTTGAACTCTTCTTCTGACCTACCGATATTTTCCTGAACCAACAATCCAAGCCTTGCCCTATCAGCTGCAGGAAGAAGACCAAATTTAGCAAGTTCAACAGCGGACTTGCGAATGATATGTCTCTCTCCATCCTTAAGCCAAACCGCACCTTCCCCGACGGTTGTCATTCTAACTCCACTTCTTTCAAGAATCGGAATTAGTGACTTGAAACCACCAACGAAAAAGTGTAGACCTTGGTCAAAGACGTAGCCTGATTCAGTGTATGATCTTGCACGACCGCCGACAGTCTTTTCTTTCTCAAGAATTGTGCATCGGGCTTTTAAGCCCTTTAATTCTAATGCACAACTGAATCCTGAGATTCCACCACCAACGATCACAACACGTGTGCCTTTTTCTTTGCTCATAGTTGACATCTCCATTCTTTCTTGTTAATTCTTCCTACTCCTCCACCTGAGAGGCTCGAGCTTTATCCAAGATGAGCTCGTCGAGCTGTATCACTTTCAGGTCGGTATCCCTAGCATTGTAACTCAGGTTCTTGTAACACGACACGCATGTCGTGATTATTCCATCAACTCCTAGTTCCTCAGCTTCAGCGACCCTTCGTCTACCAACAGATTCGGAAAGATCAGGATCGAGAACTGTAAGGAATCCTCCGCAACAGTTTGAATTTGCACGATTGTTCTTCATTTCTACAAGCTCTAGTCCGGGGACAGCTTGAATGATCTCCCGTGGAGGTTCATAAATTCCAAGAGCTCTACCGAGGTGACAGCTGTCATGGAATGTGTATTTGCCCTCCAGACCTTCGAAGGTCAGCACTCCATTACGCACCATATCTGCCAAGACTTCTACAGTGTGCAGGATGTCAATATCGAAATCTGGAATTATGTGGGAGTAGTGCTCCGCAAGGGTTCCATAGCACCCTCCACAACCAGTAACAATGTGATCGACACCTGCTTTCTTGAACATCTCGTAGTTCTTCTTCACAACTTCTTCGAATCCTTTATCGTCACCAGCCCAATAGTTGAACAAACCACAGCATACCTCACTGGGAACATATCCAGCATTTACCTTTAGTTTGCGTAGCATATCAACTTGGACTTCAGGTTGATCTGGATACCAGAATGAACCCATGCATCCTGAGAAGATTGCTGTGTTTGATTCAGGAGGCAGTTCAAGGTCCTCAGCCCAAATGGTTCTGTCTTCAGACTCATAACCAACAAAGGGTGTACCCTCTTTCTCAATCCAATCCAGAACTTTCTGGAGTGGTTCTGACATTTCCGCTCCTGTCTTCAAAAACTGACCCTTTGCATCATGCCAGATGTCTGTGACAGGCACCCCTGCGGGGCAGATGGCCTCGCATCGCCGGCAGTCAGCACAGTAGAGTCTCTGAAGAAGTTCCACTGGGGGGTTTCTCATCTTTGTCGCATATGCTCTTAGAGCTCGAAGCTTTCCACCAGGACTGTCAAGTTCTGATTTCAGTTCGATATACATTGGACAAGTGTCTCTGCAGTAATTGCATGAACCGCAGTTTCGTAGTATCTCTGCTAGATTATCGATATTCATTGTAACACCTCACTTACCCACATATTTTGATAGCCTCCGAAAGCCGGCGGCCAATGCGAATAGCACATCCATTCTCCTGAACGACGTCATGCATGTAGTGACCCTATCAGGATTCATGATACCATCAGGATCCCACTCATCTTTCGCCTCTTGCATCTCCACCAACCTGTCAGGATATGCCCTGGACATGTATATTGAATTTTGAAGTCCAATAGTATATGGAACACCGCCAGAATTGATGGCTTTCTTCATCATCTTATGCAAGATCCCCTTACTAGATATGAATTTGAGATACTGAGCTGCATCAATCATTGCCATGAGTTCAAGCCGCATTGCCTCAGGAGTACCAAGCATCCCAAACCACATTGCGGGGATTTTGTGTGATTCACGATACGACTCATAAGTGGAAAGTAGCTCGTATACATTTTCTACGGGAATCCACATTTCCTGAAACATCAAGGTCTCGGTATGTTCCTTTGGATTGAACTCAGCATCATATCTCAATTCCCACTCTTTCTCTGAGAACTCGTCTCCCAGGTACACACCCTCATTGCTACCTGTAATTGAGCTGAGTTGATCAGCTGGAATTGTATCGGGGGTATCGATGTAAGTCACGGAGAGAACAACCCTTCCACTTCCAAGTGGATTACTATATTTCTGAAGCTCCTCATCCGCGATCTTGAGGTAGATTGGATTCTTCTCAAGTTTGACCACCTCCACCATTGCATTACAAAGTCCCTCTAATTCACGGAACCCGTAGCTAAATGTTCTGAAACCATTCGGAATTTCGTGAACCTTTAGTTTGACCTCATAGATGATACCTAGAATACCGTAGGACTGTAAGAACAGGTCAATAACATCACCCTCTATTGTTTTTTTGGACCCATTTCCTCCAATGACTGAAAGTGATAGAGTATGGTCTTTGAGAGACCCATAGTAAGGAGTACCAATACCTCCTCTACCTCCACATGCAATCCAACCACCGATGACTGCAGACTTTGCACTCGATGGGTAGATCCCTAAGGTCAGACCTTGTTTCTCCAATTCATTATCGAGTTTCTCAAATGTGACTCCTGGTTCAACTCGAACAAACATAGATCCCTTATTGATCTCCAAGATTTTACCCATAGGTTTGATATCTAAGGATATACCACCACGACTTGGACTGGATGAGCTCATACAACTTGATGCCCCACCCCGGGGTATGATTGGTAGTTTGTGCTGACGAGCTACCTTCAGCACCTCTTCTATCTCATTCGTATTTTCTACCCTAACAACGAAGTCTGCCAAATACTTCGCTTTCCAGCGATAGTGATATTGAGGAAGAACTGCGGGATCCCCACTATACACAACTCTTTCCAACTCAGAGTCCGATACTCTACCTTCACCCACGATTGCTTTGAGCTTGTCAAGTATCGTTAGTTCTGAAGCAGTTGGTTCTGGAACATTTTCTACTTTTGTTTCTGTCATCTCACTCACCTCACATCACAAATGTTTCTCCAAGATAGATCCCCATTATTCCAAGTATTGTCCAAAGAACCACCGCTGGAAGTCCAAGGTTGCAAGTCTTCCAACCACCAAGATGTGTCAGAAGTGCAAGAGTTCCAAGGATCATACTGATTATTCCGAGCCAGATATGCCATGCATGCATGAATAACAGCATATTGCTTGTATCGATTAAGTATGTGGGATTCATCGCAGTCCAAGCACTGGCCGGTTCCATAAAGAGACTCAGAACATTGATCAAGGTCAGAAAGTACGCAATGGTTAGCATATATCCATGAATTCTAGTGAATCGTTCTTCATCATAATACTCGAGCGCAGTTCCAACATATGCAAAGAGTAACGCAGGTGCGCCAAGTAACCAGCCATAGTGAAACTGAGGCAGCTCAATTGGTTCGACTGGTATCTGACCGACAACATAAGATAATGTAGGTCCAACAGATTCTATACCTGAGGTGTCAGCAGCTACTATTCGCCACAGAACCTCTTGGTTGTTTGGCAAACCTGGGATAGTACCTTCGTATAGACCAGCTGATTCGGACATTGTGACATTATCCCAAGTCGTACCATTATCGAGACTATACTGGAGTATGACATAGGTTATGGTATCCTCTGATGTAACTGTAACTTGAACAGTGAACTCTTCGTTTGCCCGCGGAATCTCAGGCTCAGTGGTTGGAGATCCAATCGTCGGTCCGCCTCCAACTTGAACAACATTCACTGTGACTGAAAAGCTTGTACCTACATCCGTATGGTGAGCAGCATAAATGGTCAAAGTGTATGTGTCTGCAAAAGAGGGAGCTGTGATACTGTAAGTAGTTTGGATCTCACCCAAATCAGAATCTATGTCGTTAGCATCGTTGTCATCAACTCGACCCGGATCATCTGTATTCGATGGCACCTCGACCGTAAACAGATTGTTGTCATCTGCATCATCGGGAATCCTAAGCACAAAAGCATCCTGTGTAGGAGGAGCAATACCTGTGGCTACAACTTCCAGTTCGAATGTTTCTCCTGGTGCCACCTCAATCGATGAGTTTGTAGATATTGACATTCCTGTTCCATCAAAATGGCAATCTGTACAGGCTGTTTCAGATTCAGGAAATGCAATGACATTACCTGCTGCCAACATAACAAGAATTGCCACAGCAAAAACAACAAGTCCGATTTTGACGTTTCGTCTCATATAACAGTCACCGAATCTTATACAATCGGTTTTATCCCGGATACAGCTCCAGAATAATTGAAATCGGCAGTTAGTGAACCTGCTTAAAATGTTACGGAATGGAAGTATAAGCTATTGTTTAGATTTGACATAGGTTACAAATTACGGCACTATTAGTATAACTCAGTCAAAACTGTAACCAAATTTGGGTTTTCTTCCTACAGAAATAATATGAAACCCTACAAATATCAATCATCCGTAACCAATATATTTCATAATGTAAGTATAAGCTAACATACAACCACCCTAGAGGCAACATATTTTTATTGGCGGCACTGTCAAAATTACAAACCCAAATCTTGGGACAATGGTGAAAAAACCAATGGTGTACTACACTGAAGAGACCCCAGGGGTCAACAAGCGGTTGGTTGCAGGATACTACCTGTTCCTCTGCTTAATTGGTTTCGCCATTCTCCTAGGACCAACGGGATCTGGAATACCTATCACAGTCATTAGTGATAGAGTACGTGATGCGCATACGTTAGCCAATCCTACCATGGAAGATGGTGTTTCATGTCTGGACGGTGGGTGCCATAATGAAGAATGGACCTACTGGAACATGACAGACCATGCTGGCCATGGCGTATGGTATAATGAGTCAACAGGCAACATTACAGTATGGGGCCACCGTGAAAGGACATATGAACAATTCAACGCAAGTTGTGCTGAGTGTCACGCAATCGGTTGGACTCCAGAGCGCAATGTCACAGACTGGCCAAATACACATGATGGATTTGGCACCAACTGTCTGACTTGCCACGACACATCATCACCGTACTATTCGGTGAATGGATCATCCTGTGCTTCTTGTCACATACATGAAGGACATGGTGGCCTTGATGGTTATGTCACTTCGGCTCATGCCAACTCACTAACAGATCTCAGGACAAACGACCATGCAGGATCTTATTGTATGCACTGCATGTCAGTCGAGGGATTCCTCGACCCAAGTGCAGAGCTTGACCCTGCTGGTGACTACAACTCGCTGACTTGTCCAGCATGTCACTCGGTCCACGACGCGAACTCAACGAATCCTTATCAGATTCGCGCGGTCAATTCCACAACACTTTGCGGATATTGCCACACAGGTGAGCGTCACCCAACATATAACATACAGCAAGGTGGTGCACATGGTCTAACCGGTGTCGTCCAATGTACGGATTGTCACGGTTATAGAGCTGGGTACCACGGACCCGAGATGGACCACTCATTCTCTGTTGACCCAGAGGATTCATGTGGTCAATCGGAAGAGTGCCATGAAGGAATGGAAGCATGGGCTATCAGCCAACTAGAAGAGATTACCTCAGCATATGATGCTCTGGTAGCAGACTTCGATGCGGAAGCAACAGCTTTCGAAACAGCCGTAATGGCTTACAATGACACAGCTGACGCAGACTACGAACTAGTAGATCATGTACTAGGGATAGCTGAAGAAGCTGCTGACACAGTAGCCTATTACGGATACGATGGTTCACGTGGTTTCCATGATCCAATGGGAACTTTTGAAGCCATAAACGAAGCATTTAGAGATCTTCTTGACGCTGAGGCATACTTCTATGAGAATATGCCTGACCCGGAGCCTACTACACCTCCACCTGCAGGGTTTGATACTCTGATTGTTGTTGGTGGAGCCGCAGGCGGTATTGTTGTTGGTCTACTCCTAGGAGTTTTGGTTGGCAGACGTCGATAGACGCTGCAAGAAACAAACATTCGTAAAGGCGTTCCCAGGTGCTTCGGCATCTGGAAACCCTTATTTTTCTTTCAGCTCCTGAAAGTCCAAAACAGCCACAAGCCGACTTTTAAAAATGAATTGCAATTCGCACGAGATATTCAATAGGAAATAAAGACAATGAAACGAAAAGTCATCTTCACGGCAATACTTGCCATCGTGATGTTGAATGCACTAGCTCTGGGTGCAAACATCATGGATACTCCAGAGTATAAGTTAGACATGACTGGGAATGCGAAGATAACGATATTATCACAGGACCAACAATACAACATATCTACATACAGGAATTATGTAGATGCAACATTGGATGTAATGCTGGCCAAGCATCTGAATCTCTCAACAGGTGTGGTCTTCCATTCAGTCAATCATGATTTGACTGGTTTTTCCGAGTTGACAAGCTTAGCAAGCTACTACTGGTTGATAACCTCATTTTCAAAGGCATACTACTTGTCAAACAATGAAACATACAAGATTGCTATGAGTAGAGCAGCGATTAAAATGGTGGACCTGTTCATGGATCCAATATATCCCGGTTATTATGTTAACCAATACGCTGACCCTGAAATTGCTCAGACCAAACGACCAGGAGTTCAAGCCTATGCTTACTGGGCTCTCGAGATCGCAGAAGCCACAAATGCATCTCTTGATTTCACTTTAGAGAAGGAGAGTGCACTGCGTTGTTTGACAGATATGCTCTATGATCCTATGACGGGAGGTTTCTATTTCTACACATTGAGGAACGGTTCGATAGATGTACCCTCATACTTCTCTGAGGTTTACCCAAATGATGGGAAGAGGTTGGATCATCTCGTTCTTGGAGCGACAGTGATGTATGATGCAGGTCTTTCCTATGGAAACTCAACAATGTTGAATATGGCTGATCAGGCCTTATCATTCATGCTTTTCCATATGAAGTATTATCATGATATGGAATTCATGGGATTCAAGTTGGCTGTTAATCAAATGGGTGGAGCAGTCAATGTAGGCGAGAACGATCGAGTTGCTCACTCTATTGTAACGGACCTCAATGCAATGGCTATTAGAGCTCTGCTTAGGGGATATAGTACAACTGGGAATGCAACTTACCTAGATGAAGCAAACCAACTCTTTGAAACACTTCTCGCGAAAAATTGGGATGATGAGTATGGAGGTTGGTTTACAGAAGTAGTTGATGGAGAACCATACGATCCTCTTGATGATGAAGATGTCAAATATTACAAATACTCAGAGATTCAATTCCAAATGATACTTGCACTGGAGGCGTTGTATGAAACAACTGATTCGATATATCCTATCAGACTTGTCGTTGACATTCTAGAGCTTGTTCTCGGACATATGTGGGACATTGCTGATGGGGGTTTTGTCAGTGTTGGCAACCAGAAGTGGGAAGTTCTCAGTGAAGATTGGCAAATTCACTACACATCCATACAAGCTCAAGCCGTACTCGGTTTGGAACGTATATGGGGCTACGGATTGCCCATAGTAACTCGTGTAAGAATAACTCCAACAAATCCAAGACCTCAAGACATAATATACTTCTCAGTAACAGCCTTTGATGATGATGGCGTCGATTTTGTTTTCATCAATTACACTATGGAAACGGGAAACAATGTTACTCAAGGCACTCTTCCATTATCAGCCCATCCAACCATAGGTGGCTTGTATAACAATACAATGACTACTCTCCAAAATGGTACAGAAGTCAACTTCGATGTTGTCGCCAACGATACAACAGGTAGAATGTTCATAGCTGGGAATTATCACTTCCTTGTTCGCTTAGACACATTTGCTCCAATTGCAGAGCTTCACGCGATCTATCCCACTGATGAAGTGCGTGTTGGTGACGATGTTGTAATAGATATGGAAACGTGGGAATTTCCTATACATAGTTCTACGGAATATTGTGAGCTTTGGTGGAGACTCAATTCAGCTTCATATACACAGCAGAATATGACACCAATAGGATTCTCTGGTGAAAGACTAATCTGGCGAATCATTCTCGGACAGTTCAATGCTGGTGATAAAATCGATTTCTTCTGTTTTGTGATGGATGAATCAGGGAATGTAGGTGAGAGCCGGGTCTATGTACTCACGATACTTGGACCAGCAATGAATGTCACACCCTTTACAACATTTCAGATAGTGGCGACTATTGGTTTGATTGCTGCACCAGGAGTAGGTTATGCTTATGCTAGGACTCGTAAGAGAGGGTATGCCGATGCACAACGTGAAGGGAAGAAAGCGGCTCGTAAACGAGCAAGACGTCGTGGACCTCGCCGAAGGAGATAGAGTATCAAGGGAGAGAGAAAATTGGATATAGGTACAATTCTCATAACTATTGCAGTAGCGCTTGGCATTCTAGATGTCATTCTTCTACTACTCGGACCTAGGATTAGGGAGTACGAGAACTACTCGTTCTTTGCATCGTTAATCAGCTTTTTCACAAGTGCTGGAGCTGTATTTTGGATGGGCTACTTGATTTTCTCGAATCAGTTCCAGTATGAATATGTTACATTGGTCACTGATATCAATTCAAGTGTAATGTTAAAGATTTCAGGACTCTGGGCTGGACAATCCGGTTCTCTAGTCTTCTGGACATTTCTGTCTTTCACACTGTACTTTGGTTTTCGCGCTTTGACTCGAGGTTACGAGGAAGATAAATTGGTCTATCGTGCAGCCATTATCGTAGCAGCTCAGTCAGTCCTCATTGCCATCAATGCGCTTGTAGCAAGACCATTCAGGCTCATTGAAGGCACAATCCCCACTGATGGACAAGGTCTGAATCCACTGCTATCTACAATATGGAATGTGATTCATCCGCCGATCATCTTCATTGCTTATGCACTCATACTCATTCCCTTCTCGGTCAAACTAGCAGGTTTCACTATGTCTAGTGAAGAACGGAACACCGATCCAATCCCAATTGTTGGAGCATATGTAAGATTTACAACAATATTCGCTTGGTTGATGCTCTCAGCTGGAATCGCCATTGGTGGTTATTGGGCTTACATCGTTCTGGGATGGGGAGGCTACTGGGCTTGGGACCCGGTCGAGACAACCTCACTAATTCCTTGGTTGCTATTAACGGCATACTACCACGCACGACCAACACTTAGAAACAACGATGTGATTCGTGATTCCTTCCTAGTGATGGCCTACATCACCGTGCTCTTTGCTACATGGACAACAAGAAGTGGAGTCCTCACATCAGTGCATGGATTTGGACTCTCAGTTATCAGCTGGACAATGTTACTCACACTACTCTCAACCCTCATTATCGGAGTTGTGCTTGCATTCCGTGCTGGGTTTAGGGATATGGAAGATGATGATGAATCGACAGGTCCAGGATTCTTTGATACTTCAAATGTCCGACTATTCTCGATTAAAATCGCATTGATTGGTCTTATCATCGTCGCTGCAACATCCACAATAGGCGTTGCTCTACCCGCTTCCTACAATCTAGGAATCGCCATTTTTGACCCAGCAAATCTTGCGGACAACATGATTGGAATCGATATCGAATTCTTCAGGATTGGATTCTATGCCGCTTGCGTCTTCTTCATTGGTTCTGCATTCTATTGTATGAGAACGAGTTTCCTGACCAATCGCAAACGAGGATTTGTCGTGCTTGCTGTATTTGGAATTGGTATAGTGATTGCTGTCCTATCTGTCTTTGGTGGATTCGGTCCATTGCCTACCAACTACTGGCCGGCAAACTTCTTGATTGTTCCAGCAGTAACGGCAATCGGGTTTCTTGTGATTGCTTTCATAAGGCAAATGGCTGGAAAAGACAAGATTGCAGGGACACGTCAGGTTGGTCGTTTGATGCTGCACCTTGGACTGATTATCTTGCTTCTCGGCGTCTTCATGAGTGAAAACGTGGTCTATGAAACCAACGCAGGATATCTCCCAAATGAGATGCTTGAAGTTGGTCCCAATGTTTTCATTCAGGTAGGTGACGTTAACTTGGAATACTGGAATCATGAAAGGGATTTCAACATGATTGTGACAATAAATGTCATCGAGAATACAACTCAAGGCTATAGAATAATAGGGATAGGATACACAACAGTCACTGGACATCCTGGTTGGAATATGGTGAGTCATAGTGTGTATCTGGACTCAACAGCATTTAGGGATGTGTTTGTCGCGGTGACTGGCTTTTCACAGTTTGCTCCCGGAATCTATCAAGTCACAATTCATACAAAGATACTACCTCTCATATCCTTAGTTTGGATTGGTGCCTTTCTTATGGTTTCAGCTATGCTTCCTATGTTTGGCATAGAAACTCAGAGTATTCTCAAAGCCATCAGAGGAAAAGATGAGCATCTATACGAGGATGATCCTCCCTCTTACGATGAGATTGCAACAGAATCCCAAGGGAACTAGTTGGGTTCCCAATGGTCGAGTTTAAAGCTCGGCCATCGTTCTCTTTTTGTCTTCTCAAGAAGGGTTTATACACAAGACCCTGGTAATCCTCAAAGACAGCTTTGGATGGTTTTGGATTGACAGAGCCCTATGATGTTGCAGTGGTCGGTGCAGGTCCAGCGGGATCCACCACAGCAAGAGTTGTGGCTGAAAAAGGGTTCAAAACCATAGTTTTCGATAGAAGGACAAAGATAGGTATTCCAGTGCAGTGCGGAGAATTAATCCCCACACCATCTGAGGCTCGAAGACTTTTCCCTCGGTCACAGAGAATGCCCAAAGCAGTACATGTTCCTCATAGACTTATCACAAACAATACTCGGACAATTCGACTTGTTTCCCCCAATGGCTCTTCTTATGAGTTCCCATTTGAAGCAAACATTGTGGACCGTGCTAAGTTTGATCAACATCTTGCGGATCTTGCTGACGAAGCCGGGGCTCAGTTCATTCTTAGCTCTAATGTGAAGAAACGATCAAAGCAGAACGACCTCTTTATCAAGGAGGGTCACATGGAGAATCAAGTCAGAGCTCGTTTAGTTGTTGGAGCAGATGGTGCTCGCTCTGTAGTGGCTCACTCTCTTGGCTATGATTTTGTACACTCCGAAGAAGACCTCAGTCCTTCATTGCAATATGTGATGAGTGGGGCCGATGTAGATGAATCAGTTGTAGAGATGTACTTCGGAGGTGAGATTGCCCCAGGTGGATATTCGTGGGTAATTCCAAAGGGAGAGGGTATGGTCAATGTCGGATTTGGGATGAGGAGATGTATTGCGAAGGATGACACACCGCTTCGAAAATACCTAGAACGATTTGCCTTCAAGATACTCTCTTCGTATCTAAGGAGTGCAAAGATCCTTAGTAGGGTTGGAGCCATCATCCCTGTCGGAGGACCACTCAAGAAGACATGGTCAGATAATACACTACTGATTGGAGATGCTGCTGGTCATGTCATGGCTTCAAATGGAGGGGGCATTCCCACTGCTCTTTGCAGCGGTGAAATCGCTGGTGATGTTATTGCCAGTCACTTGGAGATTAACA
This sequence comes from Candidatus Thorarchaeota archaeon, assembly GCA_050124975.1. Lineage (GTDB taxonomy): Archaea > Asgardarchaeota > Thorarchaeia > Thorarchaeales > Thorarchaeaceae > SMTZ1-45. Next base: position 15,445 of record JASFEF010000019.1, read on the forward strand.
CACCCCTATCTGACTACGAAAAACAGTGGAAATCTGAATTTGGAAAAGAGCTTGATACTGCGTTGAGAGTACTCAGGGTGGCTGACACAGTCATGCCCTCCGATACTGTGACTGACATCTGTATGAAACTAGCTGGAGTAAGATTTCTGGAACCATTGATTAGATGTCGACTACCTCTACCTGTTGATTTCGCATCAAAAACATTGGTCAGAATTTTGAATCAGTTTCTCTGAATTAGTATAACCTTTTCATCGCAAAATCGGCAAGAAGTATAAGCAACTCCTCATTAACAAAATCAAATCCTCGAATCGCTCTTTTAGCTTCCAACATGTATTCCTTGGCCACTTTTGTTGAGTGCTCGACTGATTTGTACTCGCTGATTCGTTCAAGAGCAAAGTCGACTTCTCCACCATTCAACTTCTGAACAAATTCCTCCCTTTGCTCGGATGTACTGTTTTCTATCGCATGAGCAACTACATAGTTGCTGCGACTCCCTCTAAGGTCAGAGAGAACTGTCTTTCCAGTTCCATTTTGTGTAGCAACAATATCGAGTATGTCATCCCGGATTTGAAATGAGTAACCAAGCATCTCCGAGTACTTGATCAATGCATCCAATTGATTTTCATCCGCATTCCCTAACATTGCACCAACTTTGGCTGCAGCAGTCATGAATGAAACTGTTTTCATTCGGATAATGTCGAGTGCAGCTTCAGTAGTGTAAGACTGAACCTTGTTCTTACTCATTAGGAGGTCAGCTGCCTCTCCTTCGCACATCCGGATACCCCCAGCAGCAACATATGTGAGAAGTTCTGGTGTTGACCTCTCTCCAATCAACTTGATTGCTAGGGCAACCAGAAGGTCACCAGCTATGATTGCCATCTTTCGACCATACTTCTTATGAGTGGTTTCCACACCGCGGCGCATGTTGTCCTCATCAACCACATCATCGTGAATTAGGCTAGCTGTCTGAACAAACTCAGTGGCAACTGCGAACGGTAGAGCATCGACAACAGTACCACCTACTGCTTCGCAGCTGAGTGTCAGTAAAAGAGACCTCAGTCTCTTACCACCTGCAAGAATGAGATGCCGAGTTGTTTCATAGAGTAGTGCAGGTTCTCCATCCTCATCTAAGAGACACCGTTTGATCTCTTCGTTGATGAGGTTGATCCGAGTTAGAATCTTCTCATTTTCTAATAGACCTGATGTATCCATTAGTCTCAGTGTATCTTCATCAGAAGGAGATTCAGGCCCTGTGTGAACAGATGGTCTTTCTGACATCAGATGATACACCTAGTCGTTTTGTTTCAAATTGAAAGCACCTTAAAGCAGTTACCGTTCCTTGTGCAATTGTTATAGTAAAGGCAAGCCTTTTCTATGTGTGGAATTGTCATGCCGCGAGTAGGTAAATATCATGACTTCCAGCGATGAGGTAGCCCTTGAAAAACCCTCTAAGTTGAGAATCTGGTTAGCTGAGATGAGAGCACCGTTTCTCACAGCAGCAATTGTACCAGTTATTCTTGGAACCTGCGTTGCTTGGGCGTCCTCAGGAATATTCCTCATAGATGTCTTTCTTCTGACATTAATTGCTGGAGTTTTCATTCACATTGGTTCGAACATCGCGAATGACTACTATGACCACAAGAGTGGGACCGATGACATCAATGTGGATTTTGTACGACCCTTCACGGGTGGAAGTCGAATGATTCAACGCGGTTGGATGTCACCTCGAGAAGTATTCATTGAAGCGATGGTCTTCTTTGTCCTTGGTGGTGGTATTGGAATCTATCTTGCTTACACACGAGGCTTAGAGGTTCTGATACTCGGAATCATTGGCGTGGGATCAGGCTTTTTCTATACAGCACCACCTTTTCGTTTTGTGAGTAGAGGATATGGTGAGGTGTTCATAGGATTGAACTTTGGCGTTCTTATGACACTTGGAGCCTACTTCGTCCAGACTCAGGTGCTAGCATGGGAGGCAATATATCCGTCCATTCCTGTTGCCATTCTGATAACAGCAGTTCTGTACATTAATGAGTTTCCAGACCATGATGCAGACCGTGATGCTGGTAAGCGGACAATAGTTGTTCGCTTAGGTCGCCAGCGTGCTGCGACAGGATATGCAATACTCATGGCCTTTCTCTATCTCTCGATACTAGTTCCAATACTTCTGACTCTCACAAGTTGGTACACAATTCTAGGACTAGCAACTTTCCCAATCGCTGTTCTAGCCACTAGATATGCATTAGCCCACTATGACCATCCAATTCCACTAACTCCTGCCTATGCAGGCACGGTGGCTAATCACCTCTTCACAGGTCTTTTCCTAGCTTGGTCGTACATCATAATTGGATTAGGACAAGAACCAATCTTTATTCTAGTATGGGGCATTGTATTCTTGGCAATATCATTAGGATTCTATGTTATGACTGAGAGGAAAGCCAAAGCAGCTGCACCTCCCCAAGAGTGATTATTTCCTTGGTTTATTCCACTTGTAGAACTCTGTTCCCTTCCAGTAGGAAATGGATCGGGGAGTCACTCTTATGGCAATTCTTGAACCAAGCGGATAACCTGTTCCAATGAAGCCCATATACTTCTCCATATATTCAAGCATTAGATGTTCATAGGCTACTTCCATCTCCACAAGGAAAGCTACACCTCGAATCATAACCCCAGAATTCCCAGCTGGAGATGAGGGGTCTCTAACATCTATTGTCACGCTGACCTTTCTGTTTCGTCTGATGTTCAAGACTTTCTTACTCTCTTTGGATGTCACTAGATAGAGAAAGTTCTCGTCTTCATCCCAGATGTAGAACATGGCTGTGACATGTGGTTGACAACCAGGCTCTGCAGTTCCAAGATAGGCAAAGAAACCCTCACGTAAGATTTCACGAGCAGCCTCAGGGATGGTATGTGTCTTCTTAGTGTGGTCCCTTTGAGGTAAAGTTAGTGTCATGATATCACGCTCTCAGAGTTGTAGGCCGTGCTTCACGCCAGTAGGTGATCTTCTCTGGCTCTACGCGTACAATCAGTCTTGATAGGAATGGCTTATTCTGCCATGCTGGAGGTAATTCGCGAGCCTTCTCTTCATAGTACTTCATGTACTGAGGATACTTCCTCCCAAACAACATCCTGACTCTCAATAGCCAGAGCCCATGGAGAAAGAGCCTAAAGATACCTTGAAGACTAATCTCACCCAGGATCATACCCTTTCCACGTAGCAGCACGGCTCTATTCTTCATAGGATTCTCTCTGTCACGCATATCAACCAGGACAGCTATGTTGGGATTCTTCTTGATTATCCGATATTTTGCAGATGCAACTGATATTGCGAAATACAGATACTTCCCATCATAGACAAAGATGACTGGTGTGACATGGGGTTGCTTCTTAGAGCAGACGGTAACATATGCAAACCGTTCGTGATTGAGAATGCTTTCTACATCCGGAGGAAACCAAGGCACGGTTTCCATTGCCATTAGGCTCAAGGTCGACAATCCGATTGTACCTACCAAGAATGCTGCAAGTCCTAGCAGAAGGAGATATGACCCCATCGCTAGTGGCAGTAGGAGAAGAGCAGAAAGCCCCCAGTAGATATTGATCATGTCTAGATACTTGAGAGTCCTGACTTCAGAATATGCAGTGTATGCAAGACCAAGACGTTTTCTGGCCGCTGAACTAAGTGAGATAGATCGCCGGGCTGTAAACAGTGCTGTAACCATGGACAGTCCCATTCGATAGCTGATATCCCAAGCCAAGACTAAGATCAAAATAGCGAGGAGAGGATTCCCAAATCCTGCGCCAAGAAAGAATTGGAGGTACCCGGTGTCATAGAATAGATATGCGATGACTGCTACAAAGCATACAACGCCACCTAGGAGTTCGAATTTTCTATCTAGCAAAAGTCGCGATTTATAATCTTGGAGAACCTTCCGTTCTAGTTTGTTCGTGGGGTTTCGTAGCCTTCGAAGCCAAGGGATAACGTACAGACAGCCAGCTGACCAAACTACTGTGTAGAGGATTGCCAGTGAACCATAAACAGCCGCCTCAACTGGCATCTGGAAATAGATGAATGCAAAGACTCCAACTGTTTCAACAAGCAGGAGTTGAGCAATCACATCAAAGATAGGAGGAAGCCATCTGAATGGTGGAATACGGTCCACAATCTCTTCATAGATCCATTTTCGCTGAAGCTTGTCCTGGACTGTTGACCTGCCATTCATTGCAAAAAAGATGTAATTATAGCTTAATTACCTGTCGAAGTGGTCTCTTTCAGCCATAGATCTCGTCCAATCCATCCCATGAAAGACCAAGAGCTTGGGCAACAAGAACTGCTAGGTCCTTTACTGGTTTATTTGAACCTGCTTGAGGAAGTTGGTCTGCCATGAAGTCAACGCATGAAGGACAACCTGAAGAAACTACATCGGCATTTGTGGCTTCAATGTCATCCACTTTGAGTTTGTTAATCTGGACTGCAAAGTCTGCATCAATGGCTCTGAGAACACCACCTGATCCACAACAGAAACAGTTGCTTTTGTTATGTGGAAGCTCTTCGAAGGTGACGCCTGGAAGATGTTCGATTACTTTTCTAGGCTCTTCATAGAAGCCAGCGTTACGACCTGCATCACAGCCATCATGATATGTCACAGTGATGTCAAGTGGAGTATTTAGTCCAGTTAGTTTGCCACTGTCAAGAAGGTCTGCAAGATATTGATACCCATAGACAATCTCGAAACCATGATCAATGTCTAGAAACTCATGGTATTCATGTGCCCACATCTTATAGCATCCTGGACAATTGGTGACAATCCGTTCTACACCGAGCTCCTTGTATTTCTGGATGTTATGTTCAGCGAGAACTCTTGCCCCCTCAAAATCACCGGTCATGATTAGAGGTGCACCACAGCAATATTCTTCCTCACCAAGGACAGTATATTCTTCTTCGATTTTGTCCATGATTAAAGTGGATGCTATTGTAGCTTGAATGGAGATGCCTCGGAATGAGGATGCACAACCAAAGAAGAATGCTGTCTTTGCTGGAGTTCCCTGCTTGTCTAATAGCTCATCCTCATTAGGAGTCCAATACGACCAACCCTCAATCCGATCCATTTGAGCTTGGCCTTGGATGTTGAAACTTTTCAGAACTGTGTCTTTTGCCATCTGAAGTTCTTCTGGCCACATGTTTCGCTTCTGAAACTCTGATCGCATCACTTGGTAGATTTTCACAAATGGGATATCTACCTGACAAATCTCCTCGCAGCCCCCACATAGAGTGCATCCAAAGATTGCATCCCGAAGACCCTCGAGACCCTCTGTAGGTTTGATGCGACCTTGCATCAATGCTCGAGTGAGCAGCATTTTTCCTTTCCCTGAATAGCTGTCACGACGTTTAACCTTGTATGTGGGACAAGCACCATTTCCCACTTGGCAAAAGCTACATTGAGCGCAGGTATAGGCATAGGTCTGGAGGTCGTAATCATTCAATGTTGGAAATTCCATTATTGCAGGTCTCCGCAAGTGACTGACTCAACAGGTGCGTTACAACACTCCTTAAAATCTTTCCAGTTTTTCAAAGAATAACCATTTGCAACCAGTTTCGGCTTTTTTGAGAACAATCTGTACCTAGAACCTCGGCTCGCTAGGTTTTTATCTTACAACTTTCCAAGCCAGAGACTGTAAGCGGCTCTGTTCATGAGCTGGAGAGTGGACTAATGGTCCTCAAACAGAAACCGAAGAAGAAACTCGAAGAAATCTTTGGAGACAGACTTGTTACGGAGAAACACGAGCTGATCTTGTTTGGACAGGATGTTGGTTCTCTGCCCAAGCAGGTTGGTTGGCTCATGAACACAAAACCGGATGCTATTGTCCAACCCATAACTCCAGAAGAGATTCAGGCACTTTATGAAGTTGCTAGGAAATTCAAAGTACCACTTGTTCCTAGAGCCGCAGGAACATCAGGATATGGGGGTGCTATCCCTCGTAAAGGAGGAATCATTGTTGATATGCGTCGGATGGACCGAATTCTCGAAGTAGATAGTGAGAATTTGACAGTCACGGTTGAGCCCGGAATTTCATGGGCAAATCTCCAGTTTGCATTGAACCGACAGGATTTGGACACCAGATGTTACCCCTCATCAGGCTTATCAGCAACCATTGGTGGATGGGTAGCTCAAGGGGGAGATGGCATAGGTTCTCTGAAGTATGGAAACATCAATGAGAATGTCATCAGTCTTGAGATTGTCTTACCAAATGGAAAACTGGTAAAGACAAAAGACCTTGACCTCTTCTGTGATACAGAGGGGATTCTGGGGATCATAACTAAGGTCACTTTGAAGATTAAACCACTCACACCTATGAAAGTGATAGTTTCAAGTTTTGAAGAGAACTATCAGATGGTACTGGCTATTGAGAAGATACTGGAAGAAGGACCACTTCCATACACCATCAAATTTGAGGAATCAAAATACACGGACCTCAAGAAAGCAATCTGGGAGGGCGATAAGCCATTCCCAATACCAGCTCATCATGGCTCTTTGATGGTCGTCTATGAGGGCAATGAAGAGGAAATTGAGGAAGGTCTGAGAGTTGTTGAAGAAGTGACTGAGATGTACCGCGGTCATCTATATGATGAAGAAGTCGCCGAACATGAATGGCATGAGCGCTTCTACCCGATGAGGATTAAGAAAAAGGGACCAACACTCGTTGTTGGTCAGGCTTTCGCGCCTTTGGAGAATCTAGCTGCAATTCTTGATGATTTCCAATTCGAACAAGCCTCTGCCAAAGCTGGTATTGATGGCTATGTTAACTCTAAGACCGGAGTCACTATGATGGGTTACTTCCTCGAGGATGAGCGAAGGATGTTCTACATGTTCTCTTGGTCTCAGAGCTTTGTCATATTCAAGATAGCACAACGACATGGAGGACATGTACATTCAACTGGCATTTGGTTTGCCAATTACGCTTCACAATACTTTGGTAAAGAAAGGCTTGCCCGTATTAGAGCAGCGAAGCTCAAATGGGACAAGAAGGAAATCTCCAATCCTGGAAAGGTTTTCGCCTATTGGTTGCCATTCATTCTCAGATTTGGGAAGTACTTCCTATGGATATTCTATGATCTATTTAGAAATGGATTCGGTCGAATAGCACCAATCCTTCTCAAATGGCTTCAGAACGTACCACCTTTGAAATGGGTACTCAGATGGGGGCGAGCTCATAGTCCTTGGCCGATGCAGTACGGTATCGGCTGCTGTATGGTCGATGGTGCTGCAGGAATTGCACCTCGTTGGGATTTCGAAAGATTCGGAATGCTCCCGCTCTTCGGTCCACGACAGACAGACGTACTCTGGATCTCAGGTTCATTGACCAAAAAGATGGCTCCTCGACTCAGACGCATATACGAACAGATGCCAGAACCGAAGTTCGTCATCGCTTTCGGTCAATGTGTTGCCTCTGGAGGGTTATTCTGGGAAGGATACAGTTTGGCTACACCTCCTGACAAGATAGTGCCTGTGGACGTGTATTTGCCCGGTTGCCCACCAAAACCGGCGGACTTCATTCGGGCTCACATCATCCTGCAAAACAAAATCCGTGCAGGAACGACTCACTGGCAGAAGAAGTATGAGAATCAGGACGCAATGGGGATGATGCAATAATGTACATCAGACAAGATAGTGACCCATACTGCATGCTTTTCCTAGGACTGGTCATACTCACGGCATTCATCTTCAACTTCGTCTATCTTGGTTTCGTAGTTCCTCCAGCAGCAGCCTTAGTAGTTGCTGGGTCATTCACAGTAATTGGAGGAATGTCCATTCTTATGGTGTTCCTGTTGATTGGATATTTCCGACCTGAGAAGGGGAAAGGTAAGAACCTGATGTTTGGGCTTTCTGTTCTTGTAGGGTTCTTCTATGTTGTCACTTTAGATCAGTTTGCTCTGGCTGTGCCTGCAGCAGGCGGAACTCTGTATCTGTCATTCTGGGGGCTTGGAGGATCAATCCTCACAGCCGCTGGGTTCTCCATGATGCACAATCGTGAGGAGAGTTACTCACCAGGTATTCTGGACACAAGTACTCTACACTACGGACCCGAACCTGAGCCAGAGCCTGAACCCGAGCCAGAGGAAGAGGTCGTAGCTGAACAGGAAGCAGAAACTGCACCAGAAGCTGAAACCTCAGAACCCACTGTTGATGAAACCACTGAGGAAGCTGAAGCTCCGAGTGATCCTGAGCCTGCGGCTGAGAACGAGTAGAACTGAATGTCTACTCGTGAAGCCAGTTGTATGCAGCAAACGCAACAAGGAGTCCGAATGCCATCCATGCAAACAGGATAATTCCCATGATGAGATCAAACATAATGAAGATGAGGTATGCATGAACTCCACAGAGGATCCCTGTGACCATAGTTAGTCCAACCCTGCCGGAACGAGTATCGGCTGCAGCGAATCCAAACGCCGCTACTACTAGGATAAACCCGCTCATAACGAGAATCCAGTGGAAGAGTGGACTTACTACAACAACAGGTGTGTTCATGAGGGTCCAGAAGTAGGCTCCTAGTAGAGCCATTCCAATCAATAATGCCAGATAATAGAAAAATGTGCCTTCTTCGCCACGAGCCAAATAAATCACCTACAAACATGGGATTTAGTATCGAGATGTTGTTCGGACCCTCGCGCTATTTAACTTCTTTGAGTCCCTGAAAAAACCCGAAGTGTTTTTATCACGGTACTTTCCTACCGCGTTAAGTTTCAATGCACATGGTTCAGCAATAACCCCTGCTGTGGAACGTTAAGAAAGGCAAGCTTTCCACACAACAAGGGTTACAGTCTGGACATGTCACTGACGTGTTAGCACAGAAGGAACCTGAACTTGATGATAAGAGGAATTCTTGGCATGACTCGTTTTGTAGGTATCTTCAATAACCGCCGTGTTCCGTTCGGGGCTAACAATGAAGACATTGTTGAAGTAAAATCAGAGGATGGTTTCAAAGCATGATGCAAGACAGGTTGTTTATAGAATTCATCCCCGTATTGATATGGGCGCTGTTGGCCGTTGTCCTTGTTGTTGTGATGCTTCTGGCATCGTGGGTACTGCGTCCTCATGTGCTGCAAAACTCTGAGAAGACTTCAACGTATGAATGCGGCGAAGAACCAATTGGCCCAGCTAGAATATCATACCCGTACAACTACTTCATCTATACTGTGCTATTCGTGGTTGTTGATGTAATGGGTGCCTTTCTCTGGCTTCTTACTGCGTCTAACATCCTCTGGGTTGATGCCACCAAATATACAGTAGTCTGGCAAGTGGCTGTGTTTGTGTTGATTATCATGGGAGGCATTGGTTTTGTCATGAAGATGCTTCCTCAGGCAGCTCTGGATGGTGAAGAGACCCTTGAGGTGTATCGTAAGGCTAAGGCTGAGAGAGAACAAGATCAGCATGTAGTGGGAGGTCACTAAAGATGCAGGGTTTTGAAGCAGCTTTTGAGCAGATTGAGTTTCTCCTGATTGCAGGCATTGTCTTGGTCCTTGCCTATCTTGCACTTGAACACAAAGAGATCGTGTATGCAGCATTCTTCTTTGGATTCATGGCATCCTTCGTCGCAGGATTCTTCCTTCTACTCGAAGCGCCTTTCATTGCAGGTATGCAGATCGCCGTGTACACAGGAGGAATAAGTGCCCTCATCATATTTGCAGTCCTTTTGCTACCAAGAGCTCAAGATTCTTCGCTTGAAACATTCGCTTCGGGAAGAAAGAGGCAGGTTGGACTCCTATTGGCTGCACTGGTTGTTATTCTCTCCGGAGTTTTAGCTTTCATCTTTCCATGGGCTGAGTCATTTGATGAGTCCTTCATCGAGATTTCGAACAACCTGAATGAACTTGCTCTGTGGCTTTGGGCGGACAACGGCATCTACGTTCAGATGGTCGCCCTAATCATGATCACTTCATTAATCGGTGCAGTTGCACTTCTGAAGATGGACAAGGCAGAACAACTCGAATCAATTCGTGGTGAGTTCGGTATTGAGGCTGAACTCGAATATGACGAACCTGAGGTTGAAGTGGAGGAGGAACCACCAGCAGAAGATACTGAGGAGGTTGATGGCTAATGGTCCCACTCTCTTGGTATCTTGTTCTTGCATTCATGCTCATAGGTCTTGGTGGCTATGGGATGATGGTCAAGAGAAACCTCATCCGTATTCTCATTGGGGCGGAGATCATGGGAAATGGAGTCAACATCGCACTTGTCGCCATGTCTCTCTATAGTCCTGTGTTCACATTCACAGGTCAGGGATTGATCATATTGGTCATCTCTGTTGCTGCAGCACACACTGCTTTGGCGCTAGTCTTGATGCTGATGTACAACAGACGCTATCATACTGTGGACCTTGGACAACCAATCGAAATGGAGGAAGCCTAAGATGTCTACGATTGGAAGAGCAGTCATCAATAAGATTCCTGAGGTGGCACCGAATCCGCTAGGTGACAACAAGATTGAGCTTATTGTACCTGCAGAGAAGATTCGTGATGTTGTCACAATAATTGACGAGGAACTACCAGATGCGATGCCTGAATCAGCCTTTGGGATTGATCTGGAGAATGACCAGTATGAATTGATCTACATCTTTTGGTCATGGTCCACTCAAACACTTGTCCAGCTTAGAGTTTCCCTCGAGGGTGAGAAACCTGAGATTGAGAGCGTATGTGATATCTTTCCTGGACTTGAATGGCATGAAAGAGAGTTCCGCGAGATGTTCGGAATTGATGTCAAGAATCATCCCGACCCGCGACTCCTTCTGCTTCCTGATGAGCTGGATGGAGCCTATCCGATGCGTAAGAGATTCAAAACAGACCAAAGCAGACTGAAGGAGACTGGGATCACACCGCCAAAACCACGTCCACGTCCCAAACCAGAAGGAGGTGAAGACAAGTGAGTCCCGATATTCTTGATGAAGCAATGGAAATTTGGTTCGGTCCTCAGCATGTTTCAGCTCACGGATGGGCAACCAAACTGACACTTGTTGGTGATTACGTAGTTGAGTGCGATCCAAACGCTGGTTACTTCCATCGTTCTGCTGAGAAGGTCCTTGAGTTCAAAAACTTCAGACAGGGTGCGCTTGTCTTGGAAAGAATGTGCATGCTTGAGGCGTTCTTGGCTGAGTACCCCTATGTAGCAGCAGTTGAGAAGATTGCAGAGATAGAGGTGCCAGAACGTGCTAAGGTCATGAGGACAATCATGATGGAGATGTCCCGTCTTCACAGCATCCAGTTCTGGTGGGGTCAGTTCAATGCAGAGCTTGGGTTCTTCACAATGGCTCTCTGGCCTTGGGTTGACAGAGAATATTCACTTGATGTTTTCGAGGAGCTGACTGGTTCGCGACACACAGTTTCTTACTC
>JASFEF010000020.1:0-26403 GCA_050124975.1 Candidatus Thorarchaeota archaeon
TTACTCAGTAATAGCGCCAAAACAGCTCTCGGGATTTCCGAGTGAACGTCTTAACATTTGGTTTCTTGCTCTCATCCTTCGTTTGATAAACGACTAATGGAAAGGTTGAGCGAGTGTGGGAAAGATGAACAAGGATGGATTTCGAAAGTATCTGACAGATAGAGATCAACCTATTCCTGAAGAAGAGATTGTTGATAATATCAAAATGGTAGAACGGTTTGAGGAGTTTCTGAAGCAGTCTGGAAAGACCCTCGAAAATGCGTCTGATGATGAGTTCACCAGATTCTCAAAAGTCTTGATTGATGAGGAATCTAACACCTATCTCAATTATGCTGCTCTATCTCGATATGCATTCTTCATTAAGAACATGGACCTGTTCTTGCCAGTTCTGGCGATTTTTGATGGAGGAGAGGTGATGAATGTTCTCCATGAAAGGCTAGGTGAACATGTCGGGGAGGAAAAACGTGACGTGGTTCTCCCAAAGGAAAATCTACCTCCTTTGGGTATGCCAGACACTGAGAAGGTGAGGATCACCCAAGAAGTATTGGAGAAAATGAAGAAAGTACTCGACCCCTCAGAGTGTAGGAAGATATTGGCTGATGTCGCTCATGGATTGCCTCGCGACTTCAGAAAAGGGGAGCGTGAGAAGTTCCTAAAGGCTGGCAGTATCGAGGATTATCTGAAACAGAAACGTGAAAGTGCAATCGCAGAGTTAGAGAGACATAGGGATGCTGGCACTTTGTTCTTTAATCAATACATCACCGATGAGGTTGTTCGGTTTGTCAAGAGTCGTCCGGATGTCTTGAGTGGTGAGAGAAGAGGGAAAACCATCTATCACACAAAGATTCCATATATGGTTCAGGAGTTTCTTGACGCAAAAGATGAGAAGATGAAAAGATACTACGCGTGTCACTGTGCTTGGGCTCGCGAATCAATTCTGGATGATGATGTTGATGTATCTGCAGACTTCTGTCATTGTAGTGGAGGCTTTACCAAGATGCCTTGGGAGGCTGCATTGGATCAGCCTCTTGAGTATGAGGTGGTGAAATCGGTGTTAAAAGGTGATGACGAATGTAGTTTCGTCATTCATCTTCCCGAAGGTGTTGAATAATATGATGAGTGTTGATGAAGCCATCAAAGGACGTCGAAGTGTTAGAACGTACAAAAGTGACGATGTAAAGGAGGAGCTCGTTAGAGATTGTATTGAAGCGGCAACCTATGCACCCAGTGCAAAGAATGGTCAACAATGGAGATTCACTGTACTCACTGGTGAGGCAAAGGACAAGTTTACTGATATGTACAGAGATGAACTTGGCAAACTCACCGAGGATGTAGGTTCCTCTTTTGGCTCATGTACAATGATGGAAGAAGCTCCTGTATTCATTATTGTCTGGAATACAAACGAGCGAGGATGGACCACTGAGGTTCATAGTGTGTCTGCAGCAATTCAGAATCTGTTATTGAAAGCTCACTCACTGGGACTTGGAACCTGCTGGATTGGAGATGTCTTCTATACATACAAGGCGATCATGGACTACTTCAAGAAACCATGGAAATTACTCGCTGGAATAACTTTGGGTTGGCCAGATGCAAGTCCTGGACTTAAGCCTAGGTTATCTGTAGATCAGGTTGTTGAGTTCCTTAATTAGTGACCAAAAAGTACGAAAGGATGTCAAGATTGGTTGTATTTGGAATGCAACCAATATTTCCTGAATCCCCTTTACGTAGGATACTAATTCTTGGACCAAGTGGTTCTGGGAAGTCAACAGTGTGTAAAAGAATTGGGGAAATTCTTGGCATTCCAGCAGTTCATCTAGATATGCATTACTGGAACCCGAACTGGGTGGAAACTCCGAAGAATGAGTGGCCTGACAAGGTCAAGAAACTAATTGCATCAGAGGCTTGGGTTATGGATGGAAATTATACATCTACACTCAAGATACGTGCAGACGCTGCAGACACTCTGATATTCTTGGATATGACTCGTAGAATGTCATACTTTCGTATCTTTGTCAGATTCCTGAGGAATCGGGGAAAAACACGAGGTGATGTAGCAGAGGGGTGTCCTGAGAAAATCGACTTGGACTTTATCAAATGGATCTGGGATTATCCTCGGACACGGAAACCAGCGATTCTCAGATTCTTCGAGAAACTTATACCAAGCAAGAATGTGTACATTCTTCACAATCAAAAAGAGGTCGAAGATTTCCTAAACGCTCTTAGAATTAGATATGGTTGAGAAAATATCATTGACTCTCCTTGAAAGCAACCCAACGAACTCCTTCATCGTCGGTCATAACTATCATTCGAAGATTCAATTCTTTTGCATAGTTTCTGAGGCTATGATGAGAAACACCCATAAACTTCACAACATCATCCAAGTTGAGTGGATCTCCAGATTCTCTGTATTTTTCTAAGACTTTCTTGAACCGTGGGTAGTTTCTTGTTCTGCCTCTACGATATCTCAAATTACTTTCTGATTTTGTTCTTATATCATCTAATTCCATAATATTTCCTTATTTCATACGCTTATAAAATTACTTGTATATATTGATTATTTTTGTATCATATTTACCTCTATCATAACAATTATTATATCTCTTACTAATATATAATGAAAGGAATAGATAATTAATGAAATCAAAAGACGAACAGATTAAGAAAGCCGTTGTTGATATGTTGTACTGGGATAGTCGTGTTGATGCCTCAGATATTCATGTCGAAGTGACTGATGGAGAAGTCACACTGAGAGGAACTGTCCCAAGTTATGCGGTAAAGGAAGCCGCACTCTTTGATGCATGGAAAATACCTGGAGTGAAGAAAGTTAACAATAACTCATTCGTCAGGTTCCCATCTACTGCAAAAACCTTGAGTGACTCTGATATTGAAACGACTATTACGAAACAGCTTGGATGGAATGATAGTACAAGAAATGAGAATATTCATGTTAAAGTGAAGAAGGGAGAAGTCGCGCTTGAGGGACATGTTGACGCATACTGGAAAGTGTTCAGAGCACAACAGATTGCATCTGACGTGATGGGTGTTGTTGACATCGAGAACATGTTGACAGTTGTCCCTACGGAAACAGTAACTGACCAAGTTATCGCTACAAGTATCATGAATGCAGCTGATCGTAGCTATGCAGTAAATGTTGAAGACTTGGATGTGAAAGTCAAAGATGGTATTGTTACCTTATCCGGGAAACTCCCAACCCGTGCTGCATGCGAAGCCGCTTTAGAGTGTGCATACAACACCCAAGGCGTAAGGGATGTTAAAGATCGATTACACATCGAATAATCGCAGCTGAAGCAGTTTTTTCTGCTTCTAATAGTACTTTTTTCAGAAATTGAAAGAGGTGAAAAAATGAGTACACGTTCGTATGACCATTGGTCATGTGGCTACATCCGAGAGAACCACGATGATTTTGACGGGGAATGTGAGAAGTGTGGTTGTGATGTGTTTCGGAGAAGTATACGTTTAAGGAAATATCCTATTGATACTATTGACTAATTCACGGTATTGGGAAGATTTTACAATTAGGCCCAGTAAGGTTTCCTGATGTACTTATACGCATTATGTGCTGCAAGGGCACCCTGGGCTGCAGCAACAGAGGCTAACTGATATACAGATATTATATCTCCAGCTGCAAAGACTCCTTCAATATTGGTTCTCATTTCGGCATCCACCACAAGGAACCGTCCATTCATCTTGAGACCCAAGTTCTTGAAGACCTCAATATTGGGGACTAAACCCACTGCGATGATAACACGATCAACTGATAGAGCCCATTTCTCTTTAGTTTGATTATTCTGAAGTGTGACTTCTTCAACCTCTGAAACCCCTCTAATTTCCACAAGTTCGCTATTATAGAGAATTTCAGCCATCTTTTCGTTTACAATGGTGTCGACCCTTGTTTCTGCAGCCCTGAATTCATTCTTTCTATGTGTAATCCAGATTTCGTGGGTAACATTATGTGCGTCTATGACTGCATCAATAGCAGTGTCACCTCCTCCTACTACCAGTACCTTCTTGTCACGGAATAATTCAGGATCTGTCACATATGGAAAGACGCCACGATTTTTCTTAGAGAATTCAATTTCACCAGGAATTCCAAGAGTGTTGGGACGCATTCCTGTCGCGATAATAACAACCTGAGCTTTGTATTCATCTTCGGCAGTTATGACATCCTTTTCGCTGGTTATTTCGGTGACTCGCTCCTTAATCAGACGAACTCCCAAGTCTGCAGCCTGTCGAACCCACTCAGCGACCAAGTGAGAAGCCATAATTTTCGGAGTGCCTGGATAATTGAATACATGTTTGTACGGATATATCGTTGAAAGGAGACCGCCCCATGTGCCGCCTTCAAATACAGCTGTCCTGAGACCTTTGTATGCGGATATTATCCCTGCAGATAATCCTGCAGGTCCTCCGCCTATAATTGCAACATCGAATTGGTTACTTTTGCTGGCTGTCACTCTACATCACTAGTCCTGTTTTATCAAACTTTCAACACAGAGGATGATGTTAACAATGGTTAATAAATTGTGGGGTGGGCCGACTCACTTCATCTACTACCTTGTTCTACATTTTATTCAAAGAGGAAATAGTCGGGATGGCCGGATTTGAATCGGCAACCGATTTCCCTTAGAAATAGTGAGTGAGCGCTCTTTTATAAGGAGAGATTCGTATTCAGAGTTGATTGAGAGATCAAGTAGAGAATATCTTCGGTTATATCTTGTAGTGATCGATTGAGTTGCTGTTCCTGATAATGCAACACAAGAAGGGGTTATTCTGTAATATACCGAAATGTCCCACTTTATCACTTAACCCGATTCGAAGTTGATAGGAATGCTAGAAGAATCACTAAACAAGAGAGGGGTGTGTATAAACTGTGGAGGAACTTCATTTACTAAGGATCATGCCCGTGGGGAGAATATCTGTACTTCATGTGGACTTGTTTTGTCAGAGCGTACTGCCGATAGAGGTCCAGAGTGGAGAGCATTCACCGCTGAAGAAAGGAATGCAAGAGCTAGAACTGGAGCACCAATGACTCTCACTATCGCTGACAGGGGTCTTTCAACAGTTATCGACTGGAGGAATAAGGATGCGAGTGGTAGGGCTCTTACAAGTACCACACGTGCAGCTATCTACAGAATGCGAAAATGGCACATCAGAAGTAGACTTCATAGCTCTCAGCACAGAAATCTTGGTATTGCAATGAGTGAAATGGAGAGACTCTCCTCACAACTTGGAGTCCCACGGGATGTCAGAGAAACTGCAGCTTTGATGTACAGAAAAGCTCTATCAAAGAGGCTTGTTCGAGGAAGAAGTATTGAATCAGTAGTTGCCGCATCAGTTTACCTTGCTTGTCGGATTCACAGGATTCCAAGAAGACTCGATGAGATTGTAACTGAAACTAATGTAGACAGGAAGAAGATAGGTCATGCAGTTCGTTTGATTGTTTCTCGAGTCAATATTGATGTGCCATTAGCTTCTGCAAAGGACCTAATACCTAGATTGTCATCAGACCTTCTTCTTGAAGGAAGAACTGTGAAGATGGCTACTGAAATAATCAAGAACGCTGAAGAACGATTCGTTACAATCGGCAAAGACCCTGGAGGAATCGCGGGAGCTGCCCTCTACATAGCTGGAATAATCGAACAAGACAGACGTACTCAAAGGGAGATAGCTAATGTTTCACGAGTCACAGAAGTGACAATTCGCAATCGTTACAAGGAACTAGTTCGCGTTCTTGGAATCTCAATCAATGTCAATTCATAGTCTAGATGATCTTTGATGAGATGTTTTTTGATTAGTGATTTGATAGACCTAAAGTTGCTAGAAAAAAATTGGTCGGGACGACTCGATTTGAACCGGCAACCGATGAATCTTCAGTCTTTAGTCAGTTGGATAGTGATTATCTCAATGGATATTTGGGTACAATTTCTAGGTCTAATTGCTCTAATCTCGTGATTTCATCAATTGGATTGCCTGTGTCTGGATTTATTGCCAAACAAGCACCATCAATCATCTTGGTCTTGAGTAATCCCTTGGCAATGGGATTGTTTCTAAGATGTGGTGCATCTAGAACTCCCTCTTTTACTGCGCGTACATATGTAACAGGTTCAATGAGTGGGTCTTTTGAAGATTTATCGCCCAGAGATAGTATAGCAGCTGTGAGTAGTTGGGCTTCTTTGACAAGCTCATTCTTGCGCATCAACACTTCCTTATCGTCTAGTGGGTTCGGTATTCCAAGAAGACAGTCATGAATGACTCGTCGTGCAATTTTGCAACTCTCAATGATGTCGTCTGCAGTTGCAACATGATTGGCCTCACAGAAACCGACAACATGCACAACATGAGGTTTCAGCATCATTCCGGTGTAGATTGATGACGCAAGTTGACCTCTGCCCAAGTCTAGGTCAGGGGGATAGGAAAAAAGACCAGGACGTACTTGTCTTATAGATTCAAAACTGTGATCATGAAGTGACTCGATAAGTTCGATTTTTGCATGCATCTTGGCAAGATCCTTCTTTGGTGAGGAGCCAAGAGGGGTGTTTAACATGTATTGTGCAATGTAGTGTCTTACACCAGCTTTTTTGGCGTTGTATGCAGAAAGATAAGCCATGGCAACTGCGATTGTATCATGAGCACTTCTCAAGCTCCAGTGATGTGACTCATTGATTTCTACAGGGATGTCATTCTTCGCATGCCATCTGTGATTCTCTTGATTCTCCATGATTGCCTTCTCAAGAAATCTCTTACTTCGTCCATCAAGCTCACTGTACCATAGTAATGGAGTTGCACACCAAGCATTGTTTATGGTTTCTTTTAGTAGCTGAGCCCAAGATAACAAATCACGAGTTCCGCTATAACATCTCAAAAGTGGGTAGTTTCCTCTCCGTGATGCCTCAAAGATTCGCTGCAAGTCTTTGGGGTTTCTTATTGGAACACCCCCATCACCATCTAGACTTTCATTCATCTCAGAAGGTTGAAAGAATGATTCTTGGGCGTTCTGATCAGGTCCAATAGAGATAACATCTAGGATTGAAGCCTCTGATATTCTTTTGACTCCATCGAGTGTATCTTCAATTGTAGGCAAGCCAAAGTGATGTCTTATGATTGGAATAGGACTCTTCATGGTCATTCTGGTCATCAAATCTTGAGGATATTTCTCTTCAGACGGCATATGTGTACGACCACGCAGAAAATTGATTGAGTCCTCGTCAGTCGAGAGCCCGGTGAATATTTCCTCAAAAAACATGGTTTGCTCTGCGATTGGTTTGACTGGTGCAGTACAACCAAGCACCCATCGTTTCTTTTCTAGACCTGATTCTTCTGCAGCGCTCTTCAAGTCTTCAAGAAGCTTTTCCGCGCTAATCGCTGTAAGTCTATAGCTCACACCGATTACGTTAGGATTGCATTCCTTTGCTTTCACTATCAATTCATCTATAGAAACCGCTGGTCCCAAGAAGATTGTTTCATGTCCCTCTTCTTTTGCGAGTGTGAGAAATCTGAGAACACCAGCCACATGGACACAACTTCCTATAGCAGCTCCCAAGATTCTCAAATATCATCCACCTCCAATCCAAAAAAGTCAGAAAACTCATGCCACTCTGGATATTGTTCCGGTATGACTCCCGTTTTGACATATTCCCGTACTTCGTACGGATTCAGTCCCTCAAGACCCATATTTTCAAGATTCCTTCCGATGTTCCAGAAGTCACAGTCATAAAGCTGACAGGCCATGTTGATTACTGTATCTATTGCAGGAGTTTCAACTCCAGCTAATTTTCCAAGATGAGAAATGGGTACGAGACCTGTGGGTACATCTTCTAATACGTAACGATGATTCAGTGACGAAGGACTGCCCACATCATCATAGGCATCAATACTTTGAATACAATCACAAAGTGTAGTTCCTTCAGCATCATAGGTGGTCCTCAACCATTCCAAAAGAGATACAGAATGAGAAACATACTCACGAGAAACATTGATCCTTTCAACATCCATTCGTTCTATTAGTAGTCCTACTGATTCGGAAATAGCATCATGATAGTGGTTGTATCCTCCTTCTTTAGACTCCAGTAGACCTGCACAGAGAATTGTGGGTGTTGGATGTAACATCGCACCGACATTATCAAGGCTGGTTTCCATGACATCATCAGCCATACTGAACGTAATTGGAAGTCGTCTTAGACTTCTTAGAAATCGATGATTGTGAGATGCTGGAAAAGCACTTACCTTTGTACTATTCTTAACCTTGGAAACCAGCACGGAGTCTGTTCCAGTAATCCGTGATACGAAACTGAATGTTTGAGCCTCGCCTAACAAAATTTGATTAGTATGAGATTGTGACTTCAAGATTTGGGCAAACTCAAGTGCACCGCCGGTCCTACCTGGCATCAGAAGTATTGTCTGTCCTGATTGTAGATGTGGAGCCATGGACTTTGCGAAAAAAGTGTGTGCCTGTGCAGGTACAACAACAATCAGTATATCACGGTTTTCAATAGCCTTGGCTATATCATCTGTGATTAGGGGGAGATAGGCGAATGAATCATAGAGACCTTGAACCTTGATTCCACTTATTTTAAATATGTTCTTGATATTGGTGATTGTACGATTGTAGAGAGAGACATCAAATCCGTGAATGGAGAGATAACCAGCGAGTCCTCTACCTGCGTGTCCAGCACCTAGTACTGCAACCCTGATTGGGTCTACTGCGTTGTTTTCTGATGCTCTCCATGACATGAGTATCACAGTTATATAGGCAACCCGCAAAGTTGGTCAACGCCTGTGGTCTTGGTGAAAAAATACACTCTAAGTGTGACCATCATTGTCCATAATGACCAAGCGGTATGGCTTACAGTTGTTAGTCTATTGAATAGTATCTTCCGCTCTATCATTGGAGAATGATTTTATTAGATTTACGAAAATCGACGTTTGTCGAAATAAGATTCGATTGCAGGTAGCAAACCGGGGCTCTATTAAGTTCTGTAGAGAAAGGGGAAGCGACAGTCGGGATTGAACTAAAAAATCAATTCGTTTCCTTAATAGAAAACGAGCCCTCTTTTATAAGGAGAGATTGGTATAGGGAGATTGATTGGAGATTAGGTTGAGATTATCTTCGGTTATATCTTGTAGTGATTGATTGAGCTGCTGTTGCGTTGAATAATGCAACACAAGACAGGTTTATTCTGCAAAAACCGAAATGTCCCACTTTACCACTTAACCCATTTCAAGGCAGATGAAAATGATAGAAGAATTACTAAACAATCGAATTGTAATTAGAGAAAGTAGTGATTTTGACCAAGAAACCGAAGTAATAGTCAGTCCATCCACAGAAGTTTGGACTGAACTAAATCTCCTCAGAATGGTGTTGATTATGAAGAGTGATCTTTTTTGAGTTTCAACATGGTTCAATCTACACTTTCAGAAGCATGGTACAATGATCTACCTCCTATTGGATTTTCAGTGGACTATTCAGGAACGGCAATGATTGTTGAAAAGTTTCCCGAATCGAACTGTTATCTCAGGCTAACAAGACCACCTAGAGGTTCGTTGGAGTTTGTCGTGAAGGCTTATAGAAAAAGAAAACATGACTATAACGCACTAAGTGACATTGTTCAAGACTTTGGTCTTGAACATGGTAAAATGGTGAAGATGGGGAAAAAAGGAACTACTAGTCTTGGAGAGATTGATCGCAGAGCATGTGAGTTTTTGACTGGATTTGGTCTTACTCGGAAGAAGTGGAAAGCGACCATAATCCCATCTCCTGATGGAGGCCCGTATGGATTGCTTGTGGTATTTGGTTTGTATGTGGGGTCTAGAGGAAGCGAGAAACTAGTCAAGATTTCAGAGCATCCTGTCTTCAAGGCATTGATGGACAATTTCCAGATCAAAGGAATTCGCTAGGGGGAAAAGGTATGACAAATTTTGTTCGAACCAGGGAAACAAGTGTGGACAAACAAATTGTTTGCGTTAACTGCGGAGGAACTTCATTCACAAAGGATTATGCTCGTGGAGAGAATATCTGTACCTCATGTGGACTTGTTGTATCAGGACGTACTATAGATAGGGGGCCAGAGTGGAGAGCGTTCACTACAGAAGAAAGGAATGCAAGAGCTAGGGTTGGAGCACCAATAACTTTCACTATGGCTGACAGGGGTCTTTCAACTACAATCGGTAAGCGAAACAAGGATGCAAGTGGTAGGACACTTCCAGGTAATACACGTGCAGCTATCTACAGAATGCGAAAATGGCATATCAGAAGTAGGCTTCATAGTTCTCAACACAGAAATCTTGGTGTTGCGATGAGTGAGATGGAGAGACTCTCCTCACAACTTGGAGTCCCACGTGACGTTAGAGAAACTGCAGCGCTGATGTACAGAAAAGCTCTCGTAAAGAAACTTGTGAGAGGAAGAAGCATTGAATCAGTGGTTGCCGCATCAGTTTACCTTGCATGTCGAATCCATAGGATTCCAAGACGTCTTAATGAAGTTGCGGCTGAAACTAATGTTGATAGGAAACAGGTGGGTCATGCAGTTCGTTTAGTTATCTCTCGAGTCAATATTGATGTGCCGCTAGCTTCTGCGAATGACTTGATGCCAAGATTGTCCTCAGATCTTCTTCTTGAAGGAAAAACTGTGAAGAAAGCTACTGAAATAATCAAGAGAGCTGAGGAAAGGCTTGTAACAATAGGAAAAGACCCTGGCGGAATCGCTGCGGCTGCACTCTATATAGCTGGGATACTCGAAGAAGATAGGCGTACTCAGAGAGAAATAGCAAAAGCCGCACGAGTTACAGAGGTCACTATCCGAAATCGCTACAAAGACCTAGTTCGTTCTCTTGGAATATCATTAAACCAAGAGTGAGTACCAGAGTTAATATCGATAAGATCCATCAAATCTTTTGATGACCATATTTAGTTGCGCGAATTTCGAGGTCTTTGATATGGTCTTCACGTAGGTGTCCAGATTCGGCTATGATATACAAAGGGCGTTCTATGAGTGTCTTCATTCTCTTGAGTACTTCATCATTTGAGAGGTGGGAAGCAAGGGGACATTTTATGAGAATAATTTCATGATTTCGAGTTTGTACAACCGTAAATAATCTACATCCTAAAGGTCTTACTGAATAGATTGAACACAGCCCATCCTTGAGATACACACAACTTCCATCTTTTCCCCATTCAATACCATAGACATCTTTTGACAGTTGAATGAAGTGATTGGGATATCCTAGCTTGATAATTGCATCTACTTCGTTTTGGGTTGCTACAACTCCTCCAAGTGTGCAACAATACCCCCCACAATCGATACAGATATCTTTCGAACCATTTCTCGTATTTTGTTCCTCAATATTCACACAAACAATCTTCCTGTCATCATTCCAAACCTTTTTCTTGGTCATTCTTTCATTATCTTCTTTGCTCTCCACTTTTGAGAGTTGTAATCTCACTCAATCAAGAGTCATAAACCATAACCCATACTCTTCTTCAACTTAAGATCTATCTTATCAAACACAATTCTGCAAGGTGTGGGCAATTTGGGTGAAGCTCTTTTCAGAGCTTTTCGCGCTTGTCTGATGTGTTGATTATTGCATCTGATCGAAATAATGGGTTGTCCTGGTTTGATTCTAGCTGCAAGTCCAATGACCTTGCCAAATGCTAAACGCATACCATCTTGGACACGGTCTGCTCCGGCACCTGTAATCATTTTATTCTCCCTCAGATAATGATATGGTTTTACCCGGATTCTTAGATGATAGTTCTGTCTACCAACATTCCTGACCATAAAGCGATTTGATGCAATACGAGCAGCTTCAAGAGCCTGGTGTCGTATTTGACATCTCTCGAGACCTCTTAGGGATACTTTAGCTTCAAAATTCCCAGATGTGTTACCCATGTCGAAACTAGTAATTTTGCTTGTTGGTCTTCGGTGGATGAAACGTTTCCGAGTGTAAGGAGGTCGGTCACATTCTCGATAGCAATGTCCTGGTCGTCGTCCCATAAGAATTGTCCTTCTCTCATTGTGTTCTTCTAGAAATCTTCTTGGCTGACAGAATGTCTGTTTTCCCAAAGATATCATATTGGACGGTTACTCGCTCTCCTCGTTCAACAGTTTCATACTTGGTCTTTGCGTCAACTTTTATCTTTACATACTTGCTATCTAGAGTTTCAATAGTAATATATCCATAACCCAAATTGGTATTTGGGATATTTGCGATTTGGGACCCAACAATTTCTCCTGATATTTGTTTCAACTTTTTCCACCTTTTTCTATTTGAATCCAAATGGACTTGCAGATTTGAATTGGTAAGCTGTGAAATTCAGCTTTGATTCCACAGAAATGAAGAAATGACCAAGCTCACATAGATTATGAGGTGTCCTTCTTATTGCCAACCACAAACTTGATAGCTACACATGAGTTCAATATAATGCTGAACCGCATCAAAGTGTAGTATGTCAATGGATTCGCTTCTGTTGCTTTCTTCTGCAACCTTCAAAGTGGATGGAAAAGATATGAATATTTCGGATTTAATAGGCCCTTTTTCGTCATTTTTGGTTTTATTATGTCCATTTTTCCTGAAATGGGTTATATTAGTGCTTTTTATATCCTGAAGTTTATAAAGACTAATCGGTAATAATGTTAGTGAAGGGTCGTCACATTAGATGAGTTCCATGTCGAGTTCCATAGAAACTATCTTGATCATTTTTGTTTTAGACGTCCCTTGATTTAGTGTAAGTGATTTGAATGAATTCTGAAATTGAAAATAGTAGAACCAAAAACGAAAGCTCCAACGAAGTAAAGATTGAGGAGCTAAGACCGAGATTGAAACATGTAGATTTAGTTTTCAGGGTTATCGAGAAAAGTGAAGTAAGAGAAGTAACTTCACGACGAACCTTTGAAACATATAGGATTGTTGATGCCACGGTCGGAGATGAAACTGGTATAGTGAAACTCCCGCTATGGAATGAAACCATAGAAAGTATCGATATAGGAAAGACCTATAGACTTGAGAATGGATATACGGGTCTTTTCCGAGGAAATCTCCAGTTAAAGATTGGTCGACATAGCGAACTCAAGGACGCTGAGAATGAGATTGGAAATGTAAATCTTAATGTAGATATGTCCTCGAAAAACCATCGACGATCACAGCCACGTCATTACTATCAATCTTATGAAAGAACAGGGAATCGTGGTGAGGCGATTTATTCTGTGAGAGGAAGTCGCAATCGGGACTCAAGGCGTGATCACTACGGTAGAAGAAGACGTAGATGGTAGTGATTCGATAATGGGTTCTCAAACGACGAGTAGAGTGTCAAATGCAGAGGATAGTAGATCTGACTCCTTCACATGTTCTGACTGCGGATCTCACAAAGCAATACAAATTATGAGAACTGGAGAAACAGTGTGCGCAAAATGTGGTCTTGTAGTAATCGAACGTCGTATAGACAAGGGACCAGAGTGGAGGGCATTTACAGCTGATGAAAGGAAATCTCGAGCTAGAACAGGAAGTCCGATTAGATATACTTCCCACGACAAGGGGTTGTCTACTGTTATAGGATGGGGATACAAGGACTCGTCTGGTAAAAAGTTTTCATCTAAGCGGAGAGCCGAAATATCTAGATTGCGGAAATGGCAGATTCGTTCAAGAGTTCATAGTTCTGCTGATAGAAATCTCTCTCAGGCAATGTCGGAGATTGAGCGGTTGTCCTCTCAACTGGGTCTTGACAGAAATATCAGTGAGCTTGCAGCTATGCTGTATAGAAAAATCATTATCAAGAAATTGTTACGTAGCAGGTCTATTGATGCATTAGCGGCAGCTTCTATCTATGCTGCATTTCGTCTAAGAAAAATCCCTCGATCATTGAAGGAAATAGGTCGTCATACATACATAAGTTGGAAGTCAATCGGTAGATATTATCGATTGTTGGTGCAGAAACTCAAGTTGAGGATGCCTATTCCTGACCCAGTAAACTATGTTCCAAAGTTCATAACAAAACTTGAACTGCCTGGAGATATGCAAGAAACAGTCTTGGACGTGTTACATGATGCAAAGAATCACAGCAGATTACTCATAGGACGTGATCCCCGAGGAATAGCGGCTGGAGCTGTTTACATTGCCTCTATTCTTACCGATAATAGGGTTACACAACGAGAGATTGCAGCTGTTGCGGGAGTAACTGAGGTCACAGTCCGTAATCGCTACAAGGAACTTGTCCGGATGCTTGAGATAGAGATAACCTAGCAAATTCTTGTTTATAGATTACAAGTGGTTTGAAAATCTTACAGCATAATGAGAAACAACAGACCTATACCACTCAGTAATCCAAATCCATATGCTGCATCAAAGAACGATATGAATCCAATTAATTCTGGTTGAAAGAATGTAATGGTGGTTAGTATTGCAGCCGATAGAGTAGTTAGAGTAAGCAACCCTCTTTCGAAATCTGAAAAATGCGTATGATCCAATGAAAACATTCGAAACCATAGAATCAAACTCAAAGCAGCCAGTGGTGGTATAGAAAAAAGTGCAAAGGCAATTGGTAGAAGTAAAAGTCCAC
This sequence comes from Candidatus Thorarchaeota archaeon, assembly GCA_050124975.1. GTDB lineage: Archaea > Asgardarchaeota > Thorarchaeia > Thorarchaeales > Thorarchaeaceae > SMTZ1-45. Next base: position 14,570 of record JASFEF010000020.1, read on the forward strand.
TTAGGACAACTCGGATACGAGCCATTCTAGCTCCATGTTTCTGAAATTCATTTTCATACACACTACCGTAATCCCTACTGATGTTTGAGTGATATCCTCTCAAGATGGAATATTTCCAACCTCCTGCTGTTTCTTGAACTTTCGTTAACTTACTTTGTACTAACTCAGGGTTATACTCATCTTTCATCAAGGGAATGACATAAACTAGTATTACAAGTGACCAAACGCCAGAGATTGTAAGAAGAAGATCAAAATCTGTGATTTCTTCCAAAAGAAATACTGCACCCCTATTTTGTAGGACGTATAGAAAATCAAAATCAGGGTTGGGATTAGAGTCAAGATATAAGCTAACCTTGCAGTCTTTCTTTGTCCTTTCAAAGAAGATGACATTACCGAAAAAACGAAGGTGCAGAATGTGGTGTAGGTCAGAGATATACCTAGCCCGCTGATGAATCGCATGACGACTCCTGTAACTGCTGCAAGTTCAACCGAAAACCCTTCGATAACTAAAGAAAGTGGATTCCAATTATTGGAATAAAGAAGAACCATGTACGTAATCATCCCACACATGAATGCAACGAAACATGACGATTTCCGGTTATCCGCAATCTTTCTGCTTAGTTCCCGTATTGACACGAAACAAGACCCTCAGTTTGATTGGTTCTTCATGTCTTGATTCAAATCGTCCAGCCACGTTGAAGTCTTGTCAACAGGTCTTGAAAAGATTCTTCCAGTATTTCTTGGGTCCTTTGCTTGATGATACTTAAAGAAGAACTTTCCATTGTCAATACCAAGAATTTCAACCTTTCCAGTTGGATGTGACATGATAAATCGGAATCTCTTAGTATGTCCATCTAATTTTCTTCGAGTTTCTTGGATTATTCTGCACCCTTCATGTAGTGGTACTTGGAAGTGTTTCTTGACTCGTTTGACTGGTCGGCATTGAAATATATAGTATGGAATAACGCCAATTCGAACAAGATCTCTCTGCAACTGGGTCATGATGTCTGGATCATCGTTTATACCCCTCAAAAGCACAGTCTGATTGCTGATAGTAATTCCTACTTCTTGGAGCTGGTTACATGCCTGAATCGATTCTTCAGTAATCTCTCTTGGATGGTTGAACTGAGTGACAACATAAAGACGTTTTTTCCGAGTGTATGATTCAAGCATATCTGTAAAATGATTGCTTGAGATTATTCTCTTTGGAAAAGTGACTGGTACTCTGGTTCCAAATCTAATGAAGTCGAGGTGGTCTATCTCTGTCAGTGTTGCTAGAAACTCTTCTATCCGATTATTAGACAAAACAAATGGATCTCCTCCAGTAATTAGGACGTTGTTAATCTCTCTATGATTCTGGATATAATCCACTGCACTTTGGATATCTTGGATTACCTCGTTAGTGTCTATGCCAACCAATCGCTTTCTAAAACAGTGTCGACAATACATTGCACATTCGTTTGTGGCTAATATCACAGCTGTCTGTTTGTACTTGTGCTGTAGTCCTAGGAGTACAGTATTCGATTTCTCTCCACTCGTATCATAACTGCCTTCCAAATAGCTCTCATGTGTTAGAGGTATGGATAGTTTCCTAATAGGGTCTTCTTCATCACTCTTATCAATCAAAGACAGATAGTATTTGGATATTCTAATTGGGTGGTTTTGACAAATCTCTTCTAAGATAACCTTGTCATTTTCCTTCACATCGAGATATTCAGCCAAATCGTCAACTGTTGATATACTGTCCTGTAGAATTGTTTCCCAACTCATAATATCGCAACATTAGGCGGGATCTATTTCGCAGTTTTCGGAGATTGGTTCTCGTAAGTTTCCTTTATTAGCGATTCAAGTGGGGGATCGCTTGTCATTCGTGAGATTATAGCTATTTTTCTGTCTAATTCAGGCCACTCAGTAATTGGTAACCTCTCTCTATATTCCTTTTTCACACTTTTTCACCTGTAAATGCAAATCCAGTGATATATTATTGATAAGCAGGACTTTGGGACTGGATTCGCGATCGAATTTCTTATGTGAGTGACACGCTCACGATTACGGGTAATCAGTCACTCTCAAGCGTGTTTTGATTCGTCCTTCTTTCTAATAGTAAAAATTAGAATATGCACTTATTAGTATTATGTTTTTTTGCCTTATAAAGACAAAAATAGAATTAATAGTTTCGTTTAACCAATTTAAAGGCATATGAAGGCTTTTTGATACTCTCATTCTTTCTCCTTGAAAGCTACCCAGCGAACACCTTCCTCATCGGTCATTATTATCATGCTAAGATTAAGATCCTTTGCATAATTTCTAAGAGTGTGATGGGATACGCCCATGTATTTCACAACATCATCGAGGTTTAATGGTTCTTCTTTTTCTCTATATTTTTCCAAGACCTTGTAAAAGCGTAAGTAGTTTCTTCTTCTGCCTCTATGGTACATCAAGTTCTTCTCAGATTTGGATTTTATATCTTATAATTCCATACTTCAATAATCTTTTATAATGCTTATAAATATTGTATTTATAATGTACTAATATTTTATCTCTAATTTATCTCTATCATAACATTTATTATACATCTATTACAATGGTATGTAAGGATAATTAAAATCATGAAAACAAAAGATGAACAAATCAAAAAATCAGTTGTAGACATGTTATATTTGGACAGTCGTGTTGATGCCTCGGATATTCATGTTGATGTGACTGATGGAGTAGTCACGCTAAGAGGCACCGTTCCCAGCTTTTCGGTGAAGGAAGCGGCTCTTTTTGACGCATGGAAAGTACAGGGAGTGAAGAAGGTTAACAATGATTCTTTCGTCAGGTTCCCCACCACTACACTTCCACTGATAGATTCAAAGATAGAAGAAAACATCAAGAAGCAGATTGAATGGAATGATAGTACCAGCAGAGAGAATATCCATGTCAAGGTGAAGAAAGGAAAAGTAACACTTGAGGGACATGTTGATGCGTATTGGAAGACCTTTCGAGCGCAACAGATTGTTTCTGATGTGATAGGCGTTTTGGACATTGAGAACAAACTTACAGTGGTCCCAACTGAAACTGTTACTGATCAGGTCATTGCAACAGATATAATCAATGCAATTGACAAGAGCTACCTTGTTAGCGCGGATGATGTGGATGTTAAGGTCAAAGATGGAATTGCCACCATTTCTGGAAAGCTTGAAACTCGAGCAGCATGTGATGTTGCTTTAGAGTGTGCATACAATACTCTTGGTGTGAAGGACGTCAAAGACCGACTGCACCTGAAATAGACAAAAATCTAAGACATAATTCCTCTGTTCTCATCATTTTTTGGGTAGTCAACCAAGTAAGGTGATCAAGAGTCTATGATAGTTGCAATCTGTAGGTGTTTGAAATGCAAAATAAGAAGCAGATAGCCATCGCTCTAATTGGTGATTCAAAGGTTGGAAAGACAACAATTGTAAAATTGCTGGATAAAGATGCCAAGAGTCAAGGCACAACATATCAACTGAAAGCTGAGAATATTTCATTCAATATATGGGAGCTTCAAACATCGAGCTTTGAGCCACAAAGGCTCGGAGTCTTCTCGACCTCCTTTCTGAATAAGAGTCCAAAATTCAACCGATATGTAATTGTCGTTTCTAATAGTACAGAGGAGGACGTGTACAAGATTAAATACACAGTTAAGTTTCTCAGGCGTACCTTTCCAAACACCCGATTGGCCATAATCGCAAATAAGCAAGATTTGGAAGAAAGATTCTCAAGTAGACGAATTGAAAAAATGACCAAACTTCCTACCCTAGGCCTTTCAGCAATAGACCAAACTCAACGTGGACGCCTTCTCAATTTCATATCATATCTTATAGATTCAGATGTTGGATTGTAGTATAGGAAGATTCTCTTAATCAATCAAAATGACTCATGATATGATTTGAAGAAATCATCTGGACCTAAGCGGATTGTTTCAATCAAGGTTTCAGATCCCAGTTTTGTATCAATTACTTCAGCCATGTGAGCTCCCGTAACATACCAGAGTCTATCTCTGCCACTCATTCTGTCAAGGACTTTCCAGTCGTCTTCATGAAGAGGACTATCATCTCGAATTTCCATTTCTGTAAGAATATCGAAATACTCAGAAACTCGTTTCTTTCTTGCTTGATTATCCAAGAATAGTCTGTAATCCCGATTATTCAATGCTTTAGCAGACTTCCTTTGATTCAAGGTGGAATATACTGCAAGACCCTCCATGTGGGTACAATACTTAATGACATCACACAATTGATTGGTCCGATGGATTTCGGATAGGTCAAAGATTGGATTATACGCTGTATAGACGACATGGTGAAGTTCATGCATTGACATGAAAAGGATCTCTTGCGGGTCTTGTTGAAAATCGGGATGACCCAAGTTAATTAAAGCATAGCCATCAGACACTATTCCAATATCATATCCTAAGATGGCATAAAGAACACTTCTCAGGTTAGTGCCCTCAGGAAAATGGTTCCACAAATCTTTCAGGAGTTCGTTGAATGTGTCTGTTTCATTGTGGATATAGGTCAAGCTGTCCTTCACATGGTCTATCAATTTCTCGTTCTTTGACAGTTTCTTTAGGATTTGTTTCCAGAAAGAACTGATGCTTTTCTTCGTGTTTCGGGTTCTGACCGCGTGTGCATGTGTCGTTTTCGCAGCTTTGTGTTTGGTTATCTCAGTTAATAATTCCTTACTAGGTTTTGAGAGATATTGTAGTAGTGGCACAATAAATGATGTATCGATTCTTACTGACAATGACATGAGTTAATCACTCGGTTTCAAAAAAGGTAATGAATTTCAACCGATATCGGTCTGTAGTCATCATTAACTAGTACTTTGAAAGGTAGTTCTTGATTTCAAAATCTGTCTTTAATTATCTTCTGTTTTCCTTCTTAATCAAGACCTCTTTTGCGGTGTGAGATAGATGATTGGATTAGCAGATTTGAATCAAAGGATAATAAACTGCTCTGAAAATCCTAGAGCTATCCCCCAAGTTTATTAAGCTCGACGAAAATTTAGTACTGCTGGAAGTGAGAATAGAAGAACCAATTCAACAATGAGTGTATTTCAATCAGACCTTTAGATCTGGTATATTGAGTGTCTGTTTTTCAGAGTTCACATTCAAACTTGGATAACGTAGCTATTCCTTTTCTTTGTAGACTAATAGAGGTGAAAAAAAAATGAGTACACGTTCTTATGACCACTGTTCGTGTGGTCACATTCGTAAGCGCCATGAGAATTTTGATGGTGAATGTGAGAAGTGTAGTTGTGATGTGTTTCATAGAAGTATGCGAACAAAGAACTATCCATCGAACTATTCATGAGATTAATTCGTAGATTTTGATGGTTGAGCATCTTCCCACTTCTAGGATTGGAAGTGGGACGGTTGGTTCTTCTTGTGACTAGGGATAGTGAGGAAGTAACTGAATCGTCGTTTCGGGGCCTTTCATAACTGCTGCAATATGCATGATAGTATGGCTTAAGATTACTCCAGGAATTTTTAACTTCTTGTTTCTATTATAACGTCATTATCACTATAATCAAAGATTGCTAATATCTCTCCGTCATTTCGCAAATCCACTATAGTCGAAGACAACTCTTTCTTATTCATGTTCAACTCTGACGCTAGTTGCTTCAGGCTTACTCGATTATAAGACTCAAGCGCATTTTTCACATCACTTCTTGTGTTTCTCTTCAATGATATTGCACCAATACCAGAAATCAGAAGTAATGTTCCAGGAATGAGCATCCATGGAGATCCAAATTGGTCTGGTTGTATGACGTTTATCGACCCGATTACTAGGAGGGTGAACCCAATGAGAAAGAGTGTAATTGGGATGTTTCTATGGTCTAATTTGTCGTATTTGAACATGGTAGATATGTTTCCTCACTACTGGATAATTATCAGCCCTTATAATACTTAGGAAGGAAATTTGGGTAATGATAGGCCTTTTTCAGTTAAAAGAGGGTTTATAAAACCTCTATTCGATTATGACCTGGAAAATCATACAATGCAAGAACAAGTCATTAGGCAGCTCCTAATAGTGAATGGACTTATTCACATCATATTTCAAAGAGCCATAGAGGTATTTCATGTTTGACAAGATTCCAGTCATTAAAGTCAAAGAGGTCTTCATTGGTGAGCTCACCTTTGTGATGGATGGTGATAGCTTATCCACCTGTCTACATCACTTTAAAACAAAAATGTCACAAGCTTTGATTGTTCAAGATATAGATGGGAAATATACGGGGATACTCAATCAAAGGTCAATACGTAGGTCAAAACTAGATCCTTCTTCCGTGAAAGTTAAGTCTCTGATGCGTTCAGCTCCCTTAGTTCAGTTAAATGACTCCATCGGTGAGGCTGCTCGGTTGATGATTGAAAATCAAATTATGCAAATTCCTGTTTTTGCTGGAAAGAAGCTGAAAGGACTGATAACAAGCGACAAGATAATCGAATCGATAGTGGATAGTAACTATGGTCAAATGAGAATTGAGCAGATAATGACTAAGAACCCCCTTGTGATTTCACAGAATGACTCAGTCGGAGAAGTTCTGAACCTTTTCAAGGAACATGGAATCTCACATGCTCCAGTTATTCATGATGATCGGTTACGGGGGATTGTGAGCATTCAGGACATAATCGATGTGGTATATAGATCAAGAAGTCGTCAGACAACAGGGGAGAGAGTTGGGGAGAAGGTTGACATCACCAATATTATTGTCAATGGGATCATGAGGTTTCCTGTTGTCACCATCAGTCCTGAAGAAACGCTCAAGATTTGCAGGAAGAAAATGTTTGATTACAACGTATCATGCTTGGTTGTAACCCGGAATGATAAGGTTCTGGGTATAGTGACGAAGAAGGACTTCCTCGAATTAATCGCTCAAGCGACCTTGCAGACCCGTAGATTTACTGTGCAATTTTCAGTGAAACCAGATGTTAGAATTGCACAAGTTGATCGAAAAGTCATGATGAAGGCTTACAAATCATTCACTGAAAGATACAGGGAAGCCATGGGTTCCGGTGCATTGTTTGTATACATCAAAAGTTTTGGATCTGCGTCTAAGAGTCGTCAGCTTGTACAGTGCCGTTTTCAATTCAGAACTGCAAGGGGTCTATTCTACAGTTCCAGTGAGGCGTGGAGTAGCACAGATGCGTTTCTTCTGGCTCTAGACCGTCTTGAGAGAAGAGTGCTCCAGAGCAAGGAAATGGAGTTGGATCCTGAGTATGTACGCAGACATATAGAAGACCATCTTTCGTCAGAGATTATTGTTGACAAGAGAGGGGATTAAGTTGTCTAAATCGACTGGGAAAGATAAGGTAGGGGTAATAACGGCTTTTGATCAGAGGTGGGTAGGTCGAAAATCACCTAGGATTATGGAGAATTGGATTGAGAAAGGAAATCCGAAACCCAAATCAAAAAGAGCTGGATATTTACTTTTCGAATTAATCAAGTTTCGTGTAGGAAATCATCTCACTCCTGAGCAACAATGCGCCAAAAGCTATTCCCAGAAGACCTGCTGCAAGTACCCAGACAAAGTCAAATAGCAATTCGTATACCATTCTAGTCTGCTTCTTCCTGCTGTAGCTTACGATAAATGACGCCGATAATTACAATTGTCCACACTAAGATATTGATGAAACCGTAACTTGCTTCGAAGGGTATTGTGAGCCCCTCACTGATGTTTGTGTAAAGCCCTCCTATCCAAGTATAGAATGGCCATAGAACTAGAATATTCTTTGTGACTCTGAAAGTGATTGCGAAGCTGATTCCTAGCACATAAAGAAACCATAGTTCTCCTAAGGTCATACCATATCCAATATGGTAGAGGGAGTAGAATGCAGGTGCAATGACGATTGCAGGGATTGCTCCAAAGGACCTTTCAAGTGTTAGCTGAATCCATCCTCTGAAGAAAATTGCTTCAAACAGCCCTACTGATAAAGCCATTATGACAAGCGGAAAGAGTTGTGAAAAGGCTGGTAGTGTGATTGTTGCTAGTGTTCCCTGGTAAGTAATAACACCCATTACAGCTCCAATGATGAGGCTCTGAATCCAGTACTTTCTTGTAATACCCGTTGCAGAAGGTGGCTGTTTTTGTAGGTAACTATTGTATAGAACAGGGACAAATATTCCCAGAAACATTAGGGTAGTAGGTCCATAAAGTATGAAGTTAAGCGCAACATTGGCTGTTGTGACTATCTGAAATGCAATGAAAAGGGTTGCTATAACAGAAATGTAAGAAATGAGGAGTACGACAAGATCCCTAGATAGTTTGAATCTAAATCGTAGGAATTCATTGAATTCCTCTTTAGCTATGTCTGCCAATGATTGTTTGGTATCCACAAGAGGGTGTGGGTCTAGCTCGGGTCGTTCATCAAGTGTTTCGGTTTTGATATTATCACAGTCCAGATGATATGAAGTAATTCTAATCACTATTGACTTCTTGTTTCTATTATGACTGTATCACTAGTATAATCGAATCTCGCTAGGATCTCACCATCGTTTCGCAAGTCCATTATAGTTGAAGCTAAATCTTCTCTGTCCATATTCAACTCTGATGAAAGCTGCTTCAAACTCACACGATTATATGATTCAAGAGCTCTTTTTACGTCCTCTTTGGTTTGATCTCTCATTAGCAATATTCCAACGCCTGTTCCTATGAAAATTAACCCAGGAATGAGCATCCATGGTGATCCAAAAAGCGTTGGCTGCAAAATGTTAATTGAACCAATGACAAGGAACGCGAGTCCGAATAGAAAGAGTGTAATTGGGACATTTCTGTGATCAAATCTATAGGTCGTTTTCATATTTGGTATATCTCTCACTACGACTTTCTTATCGACCTTTTTAAATCCTTTGTCATGAAATGGAGGTATAATAGTTCTTTTTAATGAATTTTTAGCCTTATGGGACCTCTTTTGTCTTGACATGTGAGTGTGTTGTATACACAAGCTCCACATGTTGATTCCATAATGAATAGGAATGTTTAGACTATGATGGAAGAAGGAGTGGTCGGGACGGCTGGATTTGAACCGGCAACCGATGGATCTCTCCAGACAACAACCGAAGCGGTTGCCCACTACAGTCCATTGCTCTGCCAGATTGAGCTACAGATATTGCATAGTTAGAGAGATAAGTCTGATTTCTTCTAACGTATGGTAATACTAGATAATGAATGTAAACAAGGAGATTGGAGTATGGTTTTACCCATCGGACCCCTCATGATTGAACATCGGCTCATCGAACGAATGATAGATGTAATAGCAAAAGAAATCATACGAATAGAGAAAGAGCTGAGAGTTGATCCTTCTTTCATAGATACAGTTGTTGACTTCATTCGTATCTATGCAGACAAGTGCCATCATGGAAAAGAAGAGGATATTCTCTTCAGAGAACTGGAAAAGAAGGACCTTAAGAAAGTGGATAGAAAGGTCATGGAAGAGTTGATAGAAGAACACAAGCGTGGTAGAAAAGTCACAAGAGACCTCCACACAGCTAAAACCCTCTATCTTGATGGAAACCAGACTGCATTAGCTAACATCATTTACTTGTTGAAAGAACTGATAGAGTTCTACCCAAAGCACATTGAGAAGGAAGACAATGTCTTCTTCAAGCCATCAATGTACTATTTCACTGAAGAGGAGAAAGAAGCCATGCTCCAAGAGGAGTATGAGTTCGACAGGAACTTCATTCATCAGGTGTATGATGAGATCGTCAGTGAAGCTGAGAAGAAGGATTAGTGGTCGGGACGGCCGGATTTGAACCGGCAACCGATGGATCTACAGTCCATTGCTCTGCCAGATTGAGCTACGTCCCGTGCGATTCGTTTGCAACTCGAGTATCAATAAAAGGATTACTCAGTAGTCAATATTCAGCAATGTTGAAAGGGGTGTATTACATCACATACAGTTGGAGGCGTAGCCCAGCTGAAGAGAGCTATTGAGTCGACCTTTCCAATTGTTGAGGTAAACAGAATAGCTGAGAAAGAGTCGACTGGTTTTGGTAGGCGACATTACAGACCAGTCTATGTCATGCATAAATGGTGGGCACGCCGACTTGGCTCAGTCTTTAGGACAATCATTCTTTATTCTCTAGCAGATGAGAACATTGACGGGTGGGATAGAAACCCCAGTGGTCTCTGGGAGTATTATTCAAGAGATGTCAATCTGGATGGAAAAGTAGTCCTCGACCCCATGATGGGTGGTGGAACCACAGTAATCGAGGCACTCAAACTTGGGTGCAGAGTGATTGCAGGCGACATCAATCCTGTGTCGTGGTTTTTGGTGAAAAAGCAGGTGGAGGACATTGACCCTGAACTTCTTATTCGTACTCTTTGGAAACTGGATGATGAATTAGGGTCTGAGCTTAGACAATACTATCAGACAACATGTCCTGAGTGTAAAGAAACAGCTGAGGCAATCTATTATTTCTACTACAAAGTAAGTTCATGTTCTAAATGCGCAAAAGAGATTCCTCTAATGCGCAATTTCTTTCTCGCCAAAAGTCCAAATGGTATGAGCGATTTTGTGGTTTGTCCGCAATGTTGGAATGTTTTTGAGTCAAAAAATGCGAAAAATTTGACCACGTGTTCAAAATGTCATGAAAAGTTCACACCTACTGGAGTTTCATTTTCTAGGGGTCGTAGATTCACATGTTCTGATTGTGGTCATAGTGAAAAAATAGTTGATGTGGCACGGATATTTGGTAGATATCGAGAAAGAATGTATGCTATCGAGTTCTATTGTAAGCACTGTGATAGTTCAAAAAACAAGAGTCTAGTGAATGGAAGAGGATACAAAGCTCCTGATGAGTTGGATAGAAAAACTCTAGAAAAGGCAATAGAAGAATTTCAGACCATAAAGAATAGTCTACCAATTCCAGACACTTTGATTCCAATAGGAGTGGAAACAAGACGAGCATTGAATCATGGTTATAGGAAATTCAGCGAAATGTTCAGTCCGAGACAGCTTTTGAATCTGGGTAAGATCTATCATTGGATATTAATGATTGAGGACTGGAACCTCAAAGAATTCTTTCTCTTGGCATTTTCTAACAGCCTGAAGTATAACAACATGTTTGCAAAATACAATGCAACACGAGGGTTCATCACTGACATCTTCCGAACTCACTCTTTCTCTCCGTCAATGGCGCCTGTGGAAGCAAACTGTTATGATACTGTAAAGGGACGAGGTGCTTTTACTGCGTTCGTAAACCTCGTTGTGGAGGGAAAACAGTACTGTAGATACCCCTTCGAACGAGTCCATGATGGAGAGTCAATGAAAAAGGTGCGACTTCAGTCTAGAAAACCTCCAAGAATCGCTGAAAATTACCAGAATCTTGCGAAAAACGCTGATGTCATGTTGAGATGTGGGTCATCAGACCATCTAGAGATTCCAGATGGGGTTGTGGACGTAGTTGTGACCGATCCACCCTATTATGGAAATGTGATGTACTCGGAATTGTCCAATTTCTTCTATGTCTGGTTGAGGATTGCATTGAAGGATAGGTATGGAGTCTTCAAAAATCCACTTGTGCCAACAGATGATGAAGTCATCGAGAATCGACATCAGAAAAAGGGAAGAGATGAGTTCATTCAGGGTTTGACCAAGGTCTTTGTTGAGTCCAACAGGGTACTCTCGGATGACGGTATTCTTGTTTTCACCTTTCATCATAAGAAACAGGAAGCATGGTGTGCAATACTCAGGACCATTCTGGACTCTGGATTCTATGTGACGAGTACATATCCAGTACGGAGTGAGATGAAGGCATCTACTCACCTTCATGATTTGGAGAATATTGTGTATGACATGATTTTTG
>JASFEF010000021.1:0-25762 GCA_050124975.1 Candidatus Thorarchaeota archaeon
TGGGTTTGGTGTGGGAAATTCGACCTCGCTCATTTCTTTGGACCCGTATGTGAATAGATCTGCTTGGTGGCCAATTCTGAAAGCTTTGATTCCGACCTCATATAGCGCTTGAATCTCTTTGGCTATCGCACTAGGGGTTCTTTGCTGAGGCGGACCATATGACGGTTCAACACAGAATGAACACCCACCAGTCAGGAACCGAGGGCATCCACGATAGGACTCGATCTCACAGATGATGTGATTTCGAGAGTAGCCCGGATGTTGTTGGACAATTGATACTCCTTTCTTAATAAAATCCTCAATCTCACCCGCATCCTTGCGTGTCAGATCAGGATTTACAGTTTCGAGGGTTTCCCCAGACTCAAGGACCTCTGCAATGACCAATTCGGGGTCACCAGTGACGATATAATCAAACGGAGGGCTAAGCACATCTGAACTCAGAGCAAGTTTTCCCCCCTCGAGACCACAACCAAATCGGGCCCATGGGCCTACAAGCATCTTCGGTATGTCCTCAAGCACAGGTTCTGAAAACAGCTCCCGAGCCTCTCTGACAGAGATTGGAGTTCCACCAACATACTTCCCAGGAACAATCATTCCTGCGATTAGGATGATGAGGTCAGTCTTTGACCAGAGGTGTTGCGCAGCTTCAAAGCTATCACGAACTTGATCGATGGTGTGATAGAGAATCTCTGCTTTCGGAGCTTTTGTCCAGACAGCTCCTGCGATGTATCTGGGGTAGATGCTTACATAGGGTGGAACACCAAGACACGTTGGTTCGTCAACATATCCATCAACAAGTGCAACACGTTCCACATGCATCTAGTTCACCAAGCATCAGTCTAATCCCATTCTCTGAAGTTGTCATATCCAGCAAATGGGATATTTAGGACACCCTCCTTCGATTCCCATACCACTCGATCACCTGTTACGACAGATCCGATTGCTCTTAGCTGGACCTTCATCTTCTTTGCAACATCCATAGCTCTTTCATACTTCTCAGCAGGTATTGTTAGAACTAGGAGGAATTCTTCGCCGCCTTGCATCACAGTTTTCAGTGTGTCCAGTTTATTGTTCTTACAGAATGTTTCAACTTCAGGTGAAACTGGTAAGTCGCTAATAACAAAACCACATCCACTCTGTTTTGCAATCGTATGCAATGTGATTCCTAGACCATCACTACTATCCATACATGCGGTTATTGCATCAATATCCACAAGAGCGGGTACTATGTGGAAATTAATTTCAGGCCTAAGGGCTGCTTCAAGCGCATCTTGATGCAGTTCTGGGTCTGCCTTCAGTTCTCTAATCAGAATCTCAAATGCGACAGACGTTAGTCCAAAATCACCTGTGACAGCCACGATGTCGCCATCCTTAGCACCTCTGCGAGAAACTATTGTCTTTGGTGCAGCTGTGCCTAGAGCAACTCCGGTGAGCACAACGTCTTCGCACATTCCAACATCACCACCAAGGTATGGAATGTTGGACTTTAGACCAAATTGAGAGAACCCACGTACAATCTCACTCGCATCTTCCACATCATAATCTTCAGGCACACATAAAGAAAGCATTGTTGCTATTGGTAGAACCCCTTTTGCACAAAGATCACTAAGAGCCATCACAGCAGTTTTACGTCCAACCTGAGCCGGGGTCATTCCAGGGAGCCAGTCAGTTTTCCTCACGAACGTGTCAACATTGATGACAAGGTTACTCCTTTCGGAGATTGGTATATCCGAGGCATCATCATCGAAATCCAATACAGCTCCTACTGGTTTATTGACAAGACTGCTGATCTTTGCAAGAAAGTCGCGTTCACCCATCTCACCGGTCTTCAACACAAGACCTCCACTGTTCTTGCGTGATAGTTCCATGATAAAGTTTTATTAGAGAATTCAATGGGTGAGCGCTGAGTCGAGCCTCGGTGGCTTAGGGGTTATAGCGTCAGCTTCGTAAGCTGGTGGTCGCGGGTTCGAATCCCGCCCGGGGCTCCATTATTCATTTTAAGATATTTCGAAACGATTAGAAAATTGTGCAGGTTTCTAAGATTTTATACGATTTCAAATGAAAATTGTTAGGTATAAGGCGAAAATAGATGAAAAATGAAAAGAAACAAAGAAAGCCCCACATTAGGGCTAAAAAGTCAGGTCTATTCGAGTGGCTGGCTGGGTCTACTAAATGATGTAGTTCATCAAGAGAACAGATTGGGTAGTCACGTCAATGTGACTCCTCTGTTCAATACTAATTCTTCCGGATTCGTTTTGCAAACACGACCAAAAGTGGAATTGTCACAATAGAACCGATAGCTAAGCCAATGATGATTTCAGGTGGAATTTGTAGTGGATTGTCAGTATCATCTAGTCAACCCTCCAAGCAAAGTATTGCATAGTGTGTTGTTCCTTAAAACCAAACTTTGTGTACAGACTAATTGCTGCATCGTTGCTCTTGTCCGTTTCAAGATGGGCAATCTTGATTCCGTCCTCATTAAGTCGGTTAAACGATTCGTGAAGAACTGCTTTCATTATTCCTTGTCTCTGACATTTGGGAATGACCCCAACTGGGCCAATGTGTGCACTATCATCATTCACTCTAACGACATTGAAACCAATCACCTCACCATCTTTCAGTACAAGAAGCGTTGATCTATGAAATGGTCGGCTTCTGTTAAACCATAGATTGAATACGACTCTCTGTTGGGAACTTGTCAAATCCGCGAATAGTCTATCTGAACCATTTGCAAAGGATTCGAAGACTGATGACTCAATATCATCATTGGTCACATTATCAATACTTTCGAAACGGAATCCCTCTGGAAGCGAAGACTGAGCAGATTTTAGTTGCTGATTCTGGAGATTCACCTCCATGAACATCTCTTCAGTCGCTCTGTATAAACCAGACTTCTCACACCACGACTTGTACTCCTTGTAAACCTCTGCATGTTCTTGTCTAATCGGACCAAGGTTCATTTCGAATCTCTTGAATCCATTTTCTTTGACATACTCCTTACAGAACTGTATCAATTCCAGTGCAATTTCTTCTCTTGAATCATCATGATGTATTCTTGGATGCCAATTTGCGGCGAAGGACATTTCTGGAAATCCAACAACGACTCTCATTGCTCCTACAATCTTTTCACCAGTTTTCGCAACCAAAACAACCTCATTCTCATTATTCACCCTTCTCTTGAATGCTTCTTCAAGACTTTCTCTTGTTCGATCCTCTCGGTGGAAAACTGTATCTTTTGTAGCTTCGAATATGAATGAGGCTAGTTCTGGGATATTTACATCTTTGAATTTGTTAATTGTAATTTCGACCATAGGTATCACACTCCTACTCGAGAAGGGACTGAATCAAAGTACATCGATTATTTCCTAAATTGTCCTGAACCAAGGCAGATGAATGCAACTTGAAAAAACTGAGATTCACTCACAGCCTGGAGATAGTTTCAAGCCAATGATAGTATGAATTGCTAAACGATGAAATTTCATTGTCTTCAGCCTACCTCCTTGCGAGTTCTGAACTTTGGTCACTTATCTAGATTCTTAACCTTTTCCAAGAACGTAAGATTAGAACCTTTCCTACCACAAACACCAATGACATGAACCTCACACCACGCAAAGATGTTGGTCTACAGAAATCCTTATCATTTATACTTCTACGAGAAACGATGAACTCCAAAGTACAATACTCCTGAAGCGCTTTCCTGGAATAAGGAGTATTAGCCCTTGTCTATTCATATGCGGAGGTTGCCAAGCCAGGTTAAAGGCGCTAGGTTGAGGGCCTAGATCTTGTGGGTTTCGACCTCAAGAAGGCTATCTCGTAGGAGTTCGCGAGTTCAAATCTCGCCCTCCGCACCATTTTTCCCTCTTCATAGTTCAGCATATAGATCCCACGCTATTGTAATCAAAGCGAACTACTACATCCATTCTTGCAATACTAAAAATCTGATCTGGAGTAAGGAAGGCATGAAAACCTCCTATTGATTCCCATACAGTTTCAATTGATTCAATGGGCAATGTATCAACCACAGTATATGTATCATTAGGCGAACTACACATAATAACACAATCATGAATGGTGAATATTGTTCCAGTTTCGATTCTCTCAATGAGATCTTGACCCATTTTTTCCCGAACATCATCTGGAACTGAAACACGGCTAACAGATCCTATGAAAAATCCTGATAGAACTAGGAGTGAAACTACAGATATGATAAGTATGAGTTTCCTAGTTGTAATCAATCACTAATCTCCTCAATGTATGTAGTAGTAATTTTGTATATCATTCTTTTTCTTAGTTGAATATTAGAAGATTCTTCAAATCTCGCCCTCCGCACCATCTTCTTACACCATCGATCATTGTAGCAATAGATATCGTTAATCATTCAATCTTTGAAATAGACCATTTGAATACTGGAGGCGAGTAGTTCCCCATCATCGCTCCATAGCTCAGCGACCTGATCAAAATAACCACGGTAGAAACGTTGACCCCGTGCAGCAGCCAAAATCGGGCGACTTGCTTGACGTGCAAGGCTAGAAGTATCAGCATGAAAGTGCGTCGTAATTGATACCGTAGCTGCCACTCCTAGTTTCTGACGTCGAATAAATACTCGAGGGAAAAACACGTCGATTATTGCGGCTAGAGATAGAAAGTCAAGCGGCCTCTCCGGCTCGTCACGCACCCAGAGCAAACTCTCTGAGTCTTTCGCTGGTTGGTCCGATAAGATGAATTCACCTCGAATGAACTTGAAGTCATAGCGTCTAAGCCATTGAGGTTCAGGTGGAGCTGACCACGACACAATTTCTTCAGGTTTCGGAGCGATGGGAGTACTTGCATCTGACATCACCCATGTTTCTTTCCGGGTTGCTAGAACCGCAGTGGCTGTAGCAGCTATTTGTGAATCTTGAGTGAGCTCAGCAATCCAATGTTGATTTGAACGATTTGTACGCATAAGTCGAACCACCAGATCAAATGGAGCATCTGCGATTGGTCCAGAGAAATTCACAGTTAGTGAAATGGGTTCTCCTTGACATTCCTTGTGACTCAGTATTCCGTTCAGAATGACTGCTACAATGACACCACCAAATGGACCTACTATATTGGCATAGGTCTGAGGGATACGCCCTTGGTATGCATTGGGTGATGTTGATGCAAGTTCAACCGCTTGATCGAAGGGGTGCATTTGATTATTGTCAGACAGGGTACTCTTAATCCATTCGGATTTCTTGAAATCTCGCCCTCCTCATCACCTTTCAGTCAATCATAGTTAATCCTGCATATCGTCTTCTGCAGGCTATCATCCAAATAATCAAAGTGAAAAGACCCAACAAAGCAACTCCATATACTGAGAACTGTAATCCTCGTGGATGTAGGTTGGTGACCAATATTGCTTCTAGAAGAATGAGCACAATTTCACCAACAAGTGCTCCTTTCATCAGAGAACAGAAATTGGTTCTTTCAAAACGATAGGGTGAAACCAAATAGAGAACTCCCAGTAAAATCCACATTATCCAAATCCCACTGTGCATAAAGACAAGGTAGAAAGCCTGATCAAGCAATGATGCTGTGGTAACTACAGTGGCCTCGCCAGGTGGCCTAGGAATGGGGAAAAAGGTTCCTGGACCCCCACTAGACCATAGTACTCCACTCTCTAGACTCCATCCCCATAAGTATGACAGTGACCACGCTGAAAATAAAATCCAGATATAATAGATTAGCAGCACTACAATAGGAGATCGACGTACGAGTAGACTCTTGGTCAATGGTTCTCTCACCCAGAAACCAAGCTTCTCTTTAGATTCACTCATTCACTGCATCCCATACTATGGGTAACAACTCAGACTCATATCACTCTTCGTTTTCTTTTGGGGATCTTGATCCAAGTAATCACTTGAGTTCAAATCTCGCCCTCCGCATCACTCTTTTCATTCTAATTCTATTCGTTCCATCTTGAATTTGTGCATTCGTTCATTAATTCGTGAGCTGAAAGGAGCCAAAAATTTCTGGGCACATGTGAATAGTTCTTCAGGGACTTTTAATGCGTCTTCAATGCATTTAGCAATATCATCTCTCGAAAAGTGTTGAGTCAATGGACAATGGACCAAATAATGTTCTTCCCCATCTGTTGAGAAAATTGGATATTTCCTACAAAGTAAGGGACGTACTGGATATATCTCACAGGCGGATTCTTTGAGATAGGGACAGACTAAATCTGTTCCAAAATCTGTGACATAACAGTTCTCCGTAATTTCAATGAACATATTCGGAAATCCAGCCTCAATGATTTGGTCTACTTCCAACTTTGTCGCGAGAGGACCTCCTGTTGTACAACAGTATCCACCACATTCTTTGCAAATGTGTGAATAGTTGTGATCTGTCATCAAATAATCACTATCGTCTTAATCCCATATCAAATCTCGTCCTCCACACCTTATTTTTTGTGGGATAACTTTCAAATCTATCTGATAGCGATTTCACGCTAGGAGAATAATCCATGCAGCAGTCATCTGCAACAAACAATTCTGACTTACAAAGGCTAGTAGCAATTATCGTCACAGTCCTTTTACTTGGCATAATAGCGCTCATGTCACCATTTGCTGTGCTGCTAAACAATAACCCACCTCCCTATTATCCTCCTCCTCCAGGATGGAGTTCAAGTGTAACGATTTATCTTTGGGCCGCGCAATTTGATGCCGCACACTTCCAAATAGAGTATAGTGTAGGAGGAGTCATGAACTTTCACACATTTCCATTTGTATTAATGACCCTAATCTATTTCGCAATTCAAATTGTTGTGGGTATGAAACGAGTGAAAATCAAATATGGAGCCGTGGTTGAGATTGTTCTCTTTCTGACTTGGATAGCAGTCTGTCAGTTGATTTATGGCACTCTACAAGATTGGACTCTGACACAAGTTCCAATACTACCAATAACAGGAATTCTCGTTCTGTTGGTTGCGATAGGGATCAATACAGAGTCTTCATTGTTTCAAAAATGAGATTGTAAAAGGACCCACCCCGAGTGCGATGAGGCAAACTCGCACCGCTTGTGCGGGTGGGTCCGAGGGAGGGAGTTGTCTTCTGAAGCATGATGGGACTCAGCGCGGCATCGTGATCCAAGACGTGCATTGTCTTTGTGGCGAGTCCCTGAAGGTGTGTGTGAATCTTGGATTCATACATCAATCCAGTCGGGTCAATATAAGACCGTCATGACAAAAAATGACG
This sequence comes from Candidatus Thorarchaeota archaeon, assembly GCA_050124975.1. GTDB lineage: Archaea > Asgardarchaeota > Thorarchaeia > Thorarchaeales > Thorarchaeaceae > SMTZ1-45. Next base: position 7,218 of record JASFEF010000021.1, read on the forward strand.
CTTTTTCTTCATTGGATTGTAAAAAATCATGCATTCTCGATACGACTACTCAACCATGGCAATGTATAAAGGTCAAGACTAACGCGGGCATCCTGAATCCAACAGGAGTGGTTGATGACGTCATCTCGAAGGATTGCAATCGTTGGAACTGGAAACATGGGTCGGATTCATGCTCGTATTCTTAGTGACATGGGAGTTCTGGTTGGTGTGGCTGACACAGACAAGTCTACTGTAAAGAGGGTAGCCAAGAGTCACAACACGAGAGCATTCAATGACTTCGAGAGTATGCTTGATGAAACAAAGCCAGAAGGCGTCGTTATTGCCACGCCAACATCAACACATGCGAGTATCGCTCGTTCCGTTGTGACCAACTATGATGGGATCAAGGGAATTCTGATCGAGAAGCCTTTGACAAGTACACTAGAAGATGGAAAGAAGCTCGCCAAGGTTGTCAAAGAGAAGGGAATTGTTGTCCTTGTTTCACACTCAGAGATTTACAATCCAATTGTTGAGAGAGCGCTGTCCCTGATTAAGGCTGATGCCATAGGTACCCCTCGAACAGTTATTCACGACAGGCGGGGGTTCGTTTCCCCTGAGAGAATTCCATCGCTTGGTGATGTCTTTGAGGATATTGGGGTCCACGACTTTGACATCATGGCTAGAATCAGTAATGGGCCGGCAAAGCTCTATGCCCAGAGTAACAAGCAAGGTGGGATTCACAACAGCGGAACTGTCATGGTAAAGTTTGATTCCGGAACCGAGCACTTTTTCCATCTCTCCAGACAGTACGCAGGACGCAGACGGTACATGGATGTATCAGGCACAAAAGGTGCATTGGTCCTGGATTTGTTTGGCCAGATAATCAAAGTACAACATCTAGACCAGGCACATGTGGCCAAGGGTGACACCATACAGCTTCCTGAAAGAGGTGCCACGATAAAGGTCTATGGAGAGCCAGTGCGAGAAGTACTCAAAGATTTTCTACAGTGTATTGAATCGGGGAAGTCCCCAAGAGTGAACATTGATGACGGTCTCCGCGCTCTAGACATCGTAGAGGCTGCAAGACATAGTGCTGAGTCAGGCAAGGTTGTTGATATTGAGGTTAAGTCTAGGACCTGACCTCTCCAATGAGATGTGTACGTTCAGATGATGTGATCTCTACATCTACAACTGTTCCGGGATTCAAGGATTCTTGGACAATCACTATCTTATACGACTCGTTGCGTCCAATCATACCGCCTTTTGCACCCTTCTCGGTGATTATGACTGGACCAGACCATCCAACCCATGCCTCGTTAGACTTTACAAGGAGCTCATCAACGAGTTTTGTTAGAGTCCTACTTCGCTGCTTCTTCGTTGAAGTTTCCACTTTTTCTTTTGATTTTGAAGCGAGAGTATTCGGTCTATCACCGTATTTTGAGATGTTAATGACATTGGGTTTTACTCGTCGTATCAGCTCCATGGTTTGCTCAAAGTCGGATTCAGTTTCCCCAGGAAATCCAACAATGATGTCAGTGGCAATAGTTGCATTCGGAAATCTTTTCCGCACCCTCTCAACCACACTTTCCCACTCACTGACGATGTACCGACGTTTCATCGTTTTCAGAAGCCTATCACTTCCAGACTGGAGGGGGATGTGGAAGAACTTGAAGAAGTGTTCGTTGTCCATTGACTCTAGAAGGTCATTTATCGAACTCATTACAATGTTTGGATTGAACATCCCTAATCGAAATCGATGGGGTCCTTCTATCAGACCTATCGAGTGCATAAGACTTGCAAGCGTTTCCCCAGTGTCTGCACCATAAACAGCAGCATCCTGAGATGTCAATCGAATTTCTCGATAACCAAGATGAACACATCGCTCTATCTTTTGGTGGATATCATGAATAGAGTAGCTCCTGACCTTTCCTCGGGCAAATTTCACAGCGCAATAGGCACAACTCCCGAGGCATCCTTCACATATGGGAATTGTACAAATCACACTGTCAGGGGGTCCTGCAAACCACTTCAGTTTGTAAGCATCATCAGACTCAATGTGGCGAATACCCCTTTCACCATCAAGAATCCGCGGAACAACTGATGCCAAGGTTTCAACAGACTGGGGTCCTAACAGCGCCGCATATCCTGGAATTGCCTTCTCAACACGATTAAGGGATATCTTGGGAAGACAGCCTGTGACCACAATTGGAATGGTTCCTTTGGACAACTCCTCAAGCCTATGGATGATCTTGTCCTCTGTTGGTTCCTTGACTCCACAAGTGTTCAGTAAAATCAGCTCAGCTTCACTGATGTCCTTGACTCGCTGCCCTTCGATGGCTTTGAGACGTCCTACAATAATGTCAGAGTCAGCTGCGTTTAGTGAACAACCATACGTTTCAAGGTAGTACTTGAGACCCATACTCACCACGCCTAACCGCCTTGGACATGAGGAAGGATAGCCACCTCATCACCATCATGAACGACTATATCAATACCACCTAATGTTTCAACATCTTTCTTGTTAAGCAGTACAATCAGATTGCCACTGATTTCATCATTATGTATGATCAGCTTCTGTAGCTCCTCGCCTCCCATTTCTACAACGCGGCTCACAACCTGTCGTACTGTTGAGCCAACCGGGACCTCGACATCTATGATTTTATCTTTTAGGAGCCTTCGAACAGATCCAAAAGACTTGAACTTGACTTTCAAATATCTAACCATTTTAGTTGAAAGTTAGAGTGCTATTCAGCCTTTTGATAGTGCGTAATGATCTTGTCCACAAGTACATTCACCACAGAGATAATCTCCTCAATCTCCTCCACAGTGGCATTATCATAGTGGATGCCTACTGTTACAATAACAGGAACTTCAAGAGCCTTACAGATTTTCTCTGCGGCCGTGTTGGCTACGACATAGTCCTTATGCCCGGGTAGAGTAAGTGTACTCACACTTACTGTTGTTGCATCTCTGTAGTGACTCTCAGTAGGATATGCTGTAGTCACACCACCGATGTGGTGTTCATCTCCCCCGTAGATTGCAATTAAAAGATCTTTGCCAATCTCCTTTGCGTCAAGGTAGATTGTGTGCCGACCAGCCTTTTTCTCGACTATCATCAGTTCACAGAGAGCTCAACTTACCTCTAACACTTTCGGTAAGTCAAGAGTCGTGTTAATTTCCATCTTCTTTCTGATGCTCTTGGTACATTCTATATGAGAGAGTCAGCGTCTTTGGATGAGCAGACCTGTACTCATCCAAGAGTCCGACTGATGTAGAGTATGGGGCATTTTTCACCTTTTCAGGCTCTTCATGAGCCTCCTTCGAGATCTTCTCAAGGACTGAAATGAAGAAGTCCAGCTCCTGCCGTGATTCTGTTTCAGTCGGTTCAATCATCAATGCCTCAGGCACAATCAGTGGAAAGTAGACTGTGGGAGCATGTACTCCAAAGTCCAACAGACGCTTTGCTACATTCATTGCCGTGACTCCTGTCTTATCCTTCAATTCATCGGCAGAGATGACACACTCATGCATCCTTGGTGCATCCTGGGAGTACGGTAGTGTGAATCCAGGTATCTTGCTGACATGTTGAGCAACATAGTTCGCATTGAGAACCGCAACCTCAGAAGCCCGTTCGAGACCCTCGGAGCCGAGTGCATAGATGTAGGCGTAAGCCCGGATGAGTACTCCAAAGTTTCCATAGAAGCTCTTGACTTTGCCTATGGACTTGGGATAGTCATAGTCCAGGTCAAAACTACCATCATCTTTCCTTACAACGCGTGGGACAGGGAGAAACTCCTTCAGTTTCTCAGTCACGCCGACTGGTCCTGCTCCAGGTCCGCCTCCACCATGAGGAGTCGAGAATGACTTGTGAAGGTTCAGATGAACAACATCAAACCCCATGTCCCCAGGTTTCACCTTCCCCATGATGGCATTGAAGTTTGCACCATCATAATAGACCAGCCCTCCTGCATCGTGCACAATATCAGCAATCTCTCCAATGTCTTTCTCAAAGACACCAATCGTATTGGGGTTCGTGAGCATGAGACCAGCAGTCCTTGGTCCAGCGGCCTCCTTCAATGCATCTAGGTCTACAAGTCCATCTTTACTTGAGGGAACGACAACCACCTTGTATCCAGCCATGGCTGCTGATGCAGGATTAGTACCATGGGCTGCATCTGGGATGAGCATCTCTGTCCTGAGCTCACATTCCTCAGTGAAGCAACGATGATACTCACGCATCATCATGACTCCAGTCCATTCTCCTTGAGCACCAGCGGCTGGCTGAAGTGTAATCGCATCCATTCCAGTGATTTCCCCAAGCCACTTTTCCAATTCCCACATCAACTCAAGAGAACCCTGTGTCATGGATGTGTCCTGTAATGGGTGTAACCATGCAAACCCAGGAATATTTGCGGCCCAGTTGTTTTCAGCAGGATTGTACTTCATGGTACAACTACCCAGTGGATATGTGCCAAGGTTGACAGCGAAGTTCATCTGAGAGAGTCGGGTGAAATGACGCGCAACAGCTGGTTCTGAAACTTCTGGTATCTTTGGTGATTCCTTTCGAGTCATGCTGGAGGGTATGATGTCCTTAAGGGACCCAACAACCTTCTTCACATCGGGCTCAGATTCGGGGAACAAGTGTCCAACAACACCAGGGTTGGACCTCTCAAAGAGGAGGGGTTCCTCCCACTTCGCCTGCCGCACCTTTGTGTCATCCAAGTTGTGATGCTTCATTGTTTTGCACCTCCCTTTGACACAATTGATTCAATGGTTTGAATCAGCTCATCTATGGTTTCCTTTCTGTGCACCTCAGTCACACAGAACAGCATCGATTCACCAAGTGATGGAAACTCATCAGTGAGGATTCTACCACCATGGAACCCTCTCGCAATGAGACCTTCATGCACACTCCGAGCAGTGACGTCGTTCTCAAACTTCACAACGAATTCTTTCCAGATTGATCCATCAAGAGCAGGTGCCTTCACTCCCGAGATTTTGTCAAGCATCTTTGCTGTATAATTGGCATTGTAGGCGATTGTTTCACCTACTTGTTTCAGTCCTGTGGGACCCAGGAGTGACATGTAGATTGCTGCAGTCACTGCTGCAAGAGCTTGATTGGAACAGATGTTACTCGTTGCCTTCTCTCGTCGGATGTGTTGTTCTCTTGGACTCAGAGTCAGAACGTATCCATCCTCATAGGGTTCCTCTTCTGTTCTTGTCATCCCTACCAGACGACCGGGCATCTGGTAGATGAGCTTGCGATCATTGATGCAACCGAAGATTCCAAGCAGAGGACCGCCGTAGGTCATCGGAGAGCCAAGATGTTGTCCCTCTGCCACCACGATATCAGCCCCATAATCACCAGGGGGTCGCATGAGTCCTAAGGAGAGAACATCGACACCAGCTACTAGTAGTGTGTCGTTGTCATGGACTAGCCTACTTATGTCATCAACCTGTGTTTCTATGAACCCTAGATAGCTTGGGTTTTCCACATAGACTCCTGCCACCTGGTCATCTAACTTGGATTCAAGGTCAGAGAGAGATATCAGCCCTGTCTTAGAATCATATTCGATTTTCTCAACCACGATATCAGCAGGTTCTGTGTATGTATGGATGACCTTGTAATGCTCCGGGTTTATTGTACTGGGTACTAGAAATCGTGACCGTCGTTTCTTCACACGAACAGTCATTCTGGCAGCCTCGGCAACTGCTGTTGCCATGTCATACATGGAAGAGTTAACAACATCAATGTCAAGGATTTCCGCCAATAGGCTCTGATACTCAAAGAGCGTCTGGAGCATGCCCTGGCTGACTTCTGCCTGATAGCTAGTGTATGATGTGAGGAACTCAGATCTACCAGCCAGTGCAGGAACTATTGCAGGAACATAATGCAATCCAATTCCAGCACCAAGAAACACTCTACCAGTATCTGCGGGTTTGTTCATCCCAGCAAGTTCCTGTATTCTTCGAGTGACCTCTATCTCACTATGAGAGCGAGGAATATCTAGGTCACGCTGAAGCATGAACTCTTTAGGTATGTTAGAGAACAGCTCGTCAAGACTTTTCTTACCGATAGATTCTAGCATTTCTTTCTCGGTTGCCTTAGTCATCGGTATCCAGGGATGCTTGTATTCCATTGTGGACCTCTCCGAGCAACGGTTGACTGTGGCGCAGCTAGGCACCCAAATAGCCTTTCGGGTCGAACTCTCAGGTGTGCGGCTGCTAGAATACTTTGAATTACTACTCATGATAGTACTGAACTAGCTTGTCAATCCACTCACTACTTCATGTGTATTGATGCCAGGCTACGGTGAGTAAACTAGTCGATTCGCTTCTTATAGAACGATCTTTATTCCTATCATCATTGGTATCTCTCAAGAGGATGTCCATATTGACGGTAGGAACTCTATTATCATCTGAAGAAAATCTGTTTCCTTGATTTCTCAACAAACTTTTTTATCATTCTCAATAATATAATACGGAAAGTCACTGAAATGCATGAAGAGGTGAAAGAGCCTAGTACTATGTTTGTAAGACGAAACATCACCTCTGGGCAAATAATCCGCCAGACTTTGGTGACTCTTGTTCTTGTCTACTATATCTGGCTTCTATTGTCTGCATGGAATAATGTTGGATGGTGGTGGACACCAGAAAATGGTGTTATGTGGGCAATGGGATTTCCAGGACAGTTCTTTCCATTTCCTCTAGCTACTGAAGGTCTAGCAATCATTACACATGCAAGACCACAGGACCAATTGTTCTACACCTATTTCATGCATGGGGGTATCTGGATTTTGTGGAGCTCTCTTGCTCTTCTCTACATCATTTCACCTTATAGATTGAATACAACATATCTTGTTGGAAAAAGTCGCTCCTTTTTGGTGCGTAAAAGTAGACAATTTCGCCGAACATGAGAGTTTATCAACAGCCCTCATTTCGAGTGTCTATTGCACAAACATGGTAGGAGATAGGTTAGACTTTTTAACGACAACCGATTATTCGACGCCAGCCACAGATGTGATTGATATGAAACGCTGGTTGATGGACATCCTGGCCTGTCCTGCGAGTGATTGCAGGAGTCAGTTGGATTTGGAGGTCTACACCTCACACAATCTGGAAACAAACGGAGAGGATATCGAAGAGATTGACGAAGCGTTAATAACCTGTCCAAAATGTGGCAGATGGTATCCTGTCATAGACGGGATAGCTTGCATGCTCCCTGATAATCTCAGGATGGATGGTAAACAGAGGAAAGAGGAAACTGCGTTTCTCGAGAGATGGAAGGAGCGAATATCTTCTGATATTATTGAGAGTGGTATACCTTTCAATTTGTCATCCAATGACTGAGTCAGAGGAACATAATACATAGCCCCGTGGTGTAGCGGTCCAGCATAGCGGGTTTTGGCCTCGCTGACGGAGGTTCAAATCCTCCCGGGGCTACCATTATTTCTCTTTAGGACTGAGTCCGTCACCAGCATTAGCCATTTGCACGCGAAATAGTCGCTTCACATGAGAAAGAACAAGACGATCCCCGTTGACAAGGACATCTACTTTAACATGGTCTTGGAGACCTGAGGTTGAGATTTTCTTCTCTAGAACCGCTTCGACTTGAAAGACGCCTGCAGGATTATCCATTCCAACAGTGATTCGTAGTGCCTTGTCCGTTCCAGGTTCTAGAATGACGTTGTTTATGGCTAGCGCAGATACACTATGGATGTCGACCTTGCCTTTCTGGAAAGGCACCTTAGTGCGACCCTTGGTCATGTCGCACCCATCACCTAGCTTTGTGATTCCAGCTTCCAAGGTCAGGCATTGTGTATCATCATCATGAGCGTAGATTCCGTGAAGAATGAAGGAGAGGATATCGGTAGCTTTTGCAGGATCATTGTAGATGTCCATGAGTTTGGACTCAAGAATGGGTCTAGCTAGATTGATTGACGCTTGAGGGTGTTCATTCCTATGCACAACCATCCCTATATCATGGAGGTAAGTTGATGCAAGGACAATCAAACGAGCATCGTCTATGTCACCAATTCCTTCTGCAACAACATTCGGTTGAAAGGTTTCTTCAAGGATGTCAAAGACTTTCAGTGCATTCCAAGTGGCTACTTCGGCATGTACTGGACCATGATCTGTGTAACCCAGCCGAGAAACAGCCATCCGATTCGCGGTACGAAGATAAGATTGAACTTTGGGAGACCCGCTCAAGTATTGATACATCTCAAGAGCGCGGGACTCTCCGTTTAGTAAATCTCGTGTTCGAATGTTCTCCCGTTGGAGTGCTTCGCTACTATTCATCATAAACTACCTACAGGGGGCATTCTTTGACTACCTTTTGTTTGATAAGAGTTGCTAACTGACACACTACAGGATGTTTTTACAGTTTGAAGGGAGAGGAGGAGGCCAGCAGTTTGTTATCTGCTTAGATCTCTCCTGCTTCCTCCTGCAATGACAAGAGGATGCGGTCGCTTGCACTTGTTGCCTTCTGAATTGTTTTCAGATATTCCTGTCGTGACTTCTCGAATGCAGCGCGACTGATTCTCTGTTTCTTCTTACGAAGCAGAAGTTGACGTAAGCCAGCCTTTGCACCCTCAATTCGTTCATCTTGGAGTTCAAGCTGTCCCACAATCTCGCGATACTTTGACCCATGACTGATCATTTCTTCCCTTAGTCGGGGCAGTTGATCATCAATTACCTCGATTTGTTGCTTCAAGTCTCGTTCTCGGATCATGTATTCTCTTTTCTTCACTTTGCCTCTTCTTCTAGCTGCATCGAGTTTCTCCAAGTCCATATTGAGCGACGTTTTCCTGGAATAGAGATTAGCAAACTCTCTGAGTAGTTCAGGAGGAGCACCTACTTGCTTTGGCTGAGAGTCTATTATGTCATCATCATCTTGGGGACCTGTGACCTCTTCAGGTAATTCCACCTTTCTAGATACAACATAGATGAGTCCAACAAAGCCAATCATTATCGATATGATTACTGGTCGAATGAAGACTCCAGATGTCGTTTGATAAACAATGTTCAACAAGAACGGATTTTCGTGGGTTCTGTTGTACACTGAATAGCTTAGTGTCATGTCGAAAATCCCATATGTGAGTCGATAGCCTTCAGTTGCTTCAGTCAATGAAACAGAGGGGGCCATAACAACTTTGACCGAATGGTCGCGAATGAGGATATCAGTCACTGTAGCCATTGGTGGTTCGAGTTCGTTACCATTAGGGCTTGCTTCTTGGTAAGCACTTGTTTGAATTATATATTCGACAGTGAAGGTGTACTGGTATCCCGAACGAAGACCACCCCCGAATCTGTCTGCACCAAGATTGATGGTTAGAGTTGTGGTTTCATTGAAATCTACGGTGTTAACTAGTCTCTGAGCTTGTGCGAGTATTCCAACTTCATCAAAAATCTTTACGTTCTTAGAATAGGCTGGTAGTAAGAAACTAAAGGAGAATAGTGGACTAGAGCCAGTGTTGTCAAGACTGATTGTTTCCCTATAGGATAGCCAGCCCCATGCATCTACGGTGATTCTTGTGATACGGTCAGCCACAACATGTGTGTTGAAGAGTCTTAGGAGGTTAGTGAAATTCGTCAATGTGAATGGAGCGAGATTACTCTCAACAGAATCAGGGATATCCTGACCTGGAGCTAGTGAACCTCCTTGTTCAAAGGCCAATGCAAACTCTGCATTGCGGATGACATAGGGGAGGACTGGATACTTCAGGAATTCAAGTTCGTACTCCCATTCATCAGGATTTGACAAATAAAACAGCGATGAAGTCCACATTCTTGTTTCGAATTGGTATTGCTCTTGGAATCCGATAGGCTGCTCAAAGTAGACCCTCCAATGCATCATTCCATCAGTATTTTCGAGTCGGGCAATATAGAGTTCCTCAAATTCAGAGTCCTCACCGCTAATTGACATAATGCTGTGTTCATATTCCTCTGGTAGGTAGATATCAAAGGAGGTAATCGGAGCTGAACCGTTGTTGATGACTGTGTAGGTATCGTCTACTCTAGCTCCATAGTGATTAACCGGGACGAAGGTTCTTTTTATGTCCACTTTCATACCCAGAAATGGAATATAGGGTCTATCTATAGTGATGTTCAAAGATTTAACCGAGGTCGCATTGGAGAAATCAGTTGCATTTACCGTGATGACATGATCACCTTCATCATATTCTGACAGGTCCAGACTTACTTCCCATAGACCGGTCCTGAACATGTAACTCAGGTTACCCCAATCGAGTTCATCAATTCGATAAGATGCACGTGTGACCCAGTCGTCTGAAGCATTGAGTTGTAACTTAACAACCCATTCCAAAGTGGCACCAGCTTCTGGATTTTCGATAATCAGTATGGGTGGTGAGTTCGGTTCTACTGTCATCCTAGCCGGTTCAGTCCAATGTGTATGTTGAGCTGGAAGTCCGGTTAGTACTTCACTATTGCCAAACATGAAGACAAACGGGTATTGGATATCGGTGTTATTGAACAAGGGAATGTCATCAACATCTGTGCTGTTCAATAGAATCGCATATTCAAGCTGAGTGAATGTACCGTTATCTGACCCGGATGCCTGGATTATTCTTGACTGGTCGGAGTCAGGAAAATGTTGGTAAGTACTTGTGCCATGTTCATCGCTATACATAATCTGGCTCTGATCTGCAGGGTTTGTTGTCCTCTCTGTTGTACCTCTGTATATTCTCAGCAGTTCAATATCGTAAATCAAGTCCATTCCATAAAGTTCGTGGTTTGACTGAGTGTACGCCTGGTCTGCAGGAATCATGAAGTGACGGACCTCCCCAATTCTCATTCCAAGAATTGCGTCTTTGTACATCTGAAGCGCAGACAGCGTTTCCAGTGGTTCTGTTGAACTCATGTCTGGATAGTCAGCCTCTTGTATTGTTGTTCCGTTCCGCAACTTCAAGACATAGTGGACAGATACTGCATCAGTGGGTTGCACCCTCCAGTAGTCTGCATGGGGTGTGCCAGGAGCATACCCGACTATCACATCACTATTATTCAGACCAGCACTGGTGAATTTGTCTGTATAGTTCTGCCATGCAAATCCAATCCAGCCTGATGTCCTTGCTTCTAGACCAACATAGAGTACTGTGCCATTGTGTTCTAGGTAAGCAGTAACCCCGGTCCGAGAATCCGTATAGGTGAATGCATATTCAGTCGGGTCTATTATACCATCAGTGGATCCATAGTAATCATCAACATAGGGGATTGATAGATTAGCCGTAGACTCAGCCAAGTTTATTCCGAAATCCTTGTTTTGAGCCAAGTGGGTTGGTTCCAAAGTTTCTGAGATGGGGCTTACAGCCAGTAGACTGCTCGACATGAACAAAGCGAGCAGCAGTAGGGTTCCTATCTTTCTATTCAACAGGCTCAATACGATTCACCGTTATTTCATCGGGGTTTCAGTCCAGTGGTTTCAGATTCCACTAGACGGGGGATTGGTCGCTCGAGCTTCTGGTTTGTTATTATAGATTTCGGATGTTGAAAGCATGCACAAATGATTCAAAATCGCCCGAAAAGGTCAAAACTGAAACGATGTGCAGTCAGGCACCGGATGTGGACCTATTGATCTCAATCCTTATCGCCATACTTGCAGCATTTGTTGTTGTAATCCTGTTCATGCCTAGAGCAATCAAGATGCTTCGTGAAGCAGGGATGATTGGGATTGATGTGCACAAACCTGAGAAGCCAGAAGTCCCAAAGGGTGGAGGATTCATAGTCCTCTTCGCCATCGTCTTCGGACTGCTGTTGGTCATGGGGATTACAACATTCCAAGAGCAGGCTGAGGTTCGGGAGGGGCTGCTTGCTGCATTAGTTTCAATCCTTATAGCTGGTTTCATTGGAACCCTCGACGACACCTTCGACTTCAAGAACAGAACGAAGATTGTGCTCCCAATGGTAGCTTCTATTCCGATGATTGCAATGAGTGTGGGGAACCCGACAATGTCTATTCCGTTCATCGGCACCATCAATTTTGGTCCATTTTACGCACTCCTCATTGTCCCTCTAATGATGACCTTTATTGTAGATTCCACTAACATGTATGGGGGTATGAACGGTCTCGAAGCGGGTCTAAGTAGCATCAACTCCTCAGCAATCGTACTCTATGTCCTTCTATCCCCCTTTGTTAATGGTCATGTGATTACAACTGCTCAAATGGACGCGGGACTGGTTGCTGGAGCATTATTTGGCGCATCAGTCGCATTTCTTATTTTCAACTGGTTTCCAGCTAAGGTTCTTCCAGGTGATGTTGGTAGACTGCCGCTTGGAGCTGCAATGGCTTCGGCCTTGATTCTAGGTAACATGGACAGACTGGCCATCATAATGTATGTGCCCTTCTTACTCAACTTCATGCTCTACATATTATATCGTGTATATGTCAATAGAAAGGGAATCGAATATGCCAAGTTTGCGAAGCCAAGAGAAGATGGAACCCTAGAGGTAGTCGGACCGTTCACGGTGTATTGGATGCTACCTCATTTTTCTAAGAGAATGACCGAGAAACGAAATGTCCTGTTGCTGCTACTTCTACAGGCACTTATAGCATATGGAGCTGTGGTATTTCTCCTGATTGCATATCCACTTGGAGTTGGAATGTTCTAGTTGATCTTCCTTGATAGGTATGTGTCAACAACATAATCCATACCGAACTTACTGAAGGCTTGTTGTTCAGCCTTAGCCCGTATCTTCTTGAACTGCTGAATATGGTTTTGCCATTCAGGTTCGCCATACCGAACATCACGAGAAAGCTCATCGAGTCGCTTGAGGTCTGCATCATTCATGGGTTCTGTCGGAAGTGAATAATTGACAATGTCTTCGGGAGTTACACCAATCCACTTCGCATCAGGAATTGTTAGATCCTCAATATGAGCAGAGTTCGCACTGCCACTAGTGATGACTTTGGCGATATGCATCCCCCATGGATCACCGTCTGTGAATATGTAAACAGGTAATCCAAGAGAAACATGCAAATTTCTCATGAGTCGTCTTGTCGACCTTGGCGGTTGGCCACCAAGCTGCACGAGAACTGCTTTGAACCGTTTCCACGCTTTGGTTTCAATCAATCGGGAGAACATACCTCCAGACTCTACAGCCAGAACAATTTCAGCACTTGACTTGAGGGGTTCTGCGGTCATCAAAGCAGGACCCACAGGCAATCCGTCAGGACTGATTGTTAAATCAATCTCTCGCCCCTCGTAGCCAGAGACCGTGTATCGCATAACTACCTCACCGTAGATTGAAGAGTGTTCTTCGGGATAGATGCCAAAGTTTTCACGAGGAAGACCAGTGAGGCATTCGAGATCTGTAACAATTCTGTCTGATTCCGACTGGTCAGAAAACCCTACACTAAAAGCCTCTGATGAGTAATAGAGGTCTCTTAACGAGCTTGTCCGAGAAGCCTGAAGCAGTTCCTTTGCGAAGGATGCAACCCAAGTTAACTGGGCAAACCGTTTCACATGTTTCACATTACTTGAATCACGGATGTTTCGCGCTGGGCCCAGAACATAATGATTGGAGTTCTCATCAAACACAATATTACTTGTTCTCCGGTCCGGAATCTCTAGTACCGGATATCTCTCCTCCCGTATTGCTCGGTTTATCTTCTTGCCCAGTGAAACCAAGGTTTCTTTGGCATGGTCCGATTCATTCATCCGGCTCCACCTCAAAAAGTCGCTTCACAAGATCATCAGTGGGAGGAACATCATCATAGTCAGCCAGTGAGGTGCTGAACTTGGCAATCTGTCTGAATGACTTTGAGAACTCCCTCATCTTCTTTGATTCACGCACATTTCGTATTGATCTTGCAGTAATCTTGCCGAGCTTTCTCCCTAGTTCCTTGAGGAGGTGATTTGCTTCTTGTTCAATCTCAGGGATTGATGCAAGCGATTGTTTACCAGCAGCCTTGAAGGGAATTTTCGTAGAACACAGATGTAGGAACAGTGCAACCGGTTCTGATGACCTGACTCCATATCGAGACCAATTAATTCGCTTCAGAACTCTAGTAAGAATATCATCACTTGAGTCATAGAGAAGAGGGACTCGATTCACGAACCTGTAGAGGGTTGGAATATCAGAGCGAGGAAAATCATCTCCTGTGGCTAGAACAGCTTCTATGATGAAAGGGTTACCTTGCCACTCGCTGACCCCACGACTTGCATACTCAGCTGTTTTCGTATTGAATACAGAGGTTGTAGCCTTCAGAAAGTCGTCCTTGCCTATAAGACTGAGACACTTACTATCGGGGCGTTCGAACCCATCATATTTCCTCAACGCTTGTGCTAAGTGAGATAGTTCGTCCCTTGTGAATTCCGAGATAGGCTGGTTTGAGTTCAAATTCATGAATTGGAGAAAACGTGTTGAAGTTCTGGCACCTATCTTCTGGAAAGATATTCGCAGGAACTCATCAAGATTCTTCTTACTATACTTTGAGATGAGTCTGCGTAGGACTTCCATATCGACTGAACGCGGATGTGGTTTTGATGGTCTGATTGGTTTAGGAATAATTTTGGACCAGCCACCAAGATTCTCGTGTATTTCGTCATCAATCTTTAGTGTGAGTGTTGCATGAGGAGTGGATACTGTGGAAAGACGAAGATACTCTATAATTCGTTCTTGTGATCTCTTGAGGTCGCCCTTTAGCTGGATAATAACGGTAGTACCCACACTCGGGCGCTGCAGTTCTTCTTTGCTCTCGATAATCGGACGGTTTTTCTCCACATCTACGAGCAACCGATAGAGGAATCCCTTAGAATTCTCCGTCCTTGTATGAATGATGACAGGAGAGTCTGTGCTGATTTGACCATATAGAATAGCCATTGTAACTCCTAGGCCAAAGGTTCCTCGTTTCTGCTGCTGGGCATATTTACTGCCATAGAGAACTCGACCGAAGGCTTGAGGAACCTGATCTGGTGGCACTCCAGACCCATTATCTGAAACTTTGATAGTAACTATGTCGGACTTCACACTTTGAATCTCTATCTCTATCATGGGCAGTGTTTGAGTATCATCGCATGAGTCCAGGCTGTTTTCTACTAACTCCCGCACGGTGGAATAGACAGCCTGTGTAGGATTACCAAAGCCAGCCATCTGCCGATTTCTATAGAAGAACTCTGCTGGTGAGATGCTCTCGAATCTGGCGGCTATGGTCTTTTGATGACTCATGCTACTCATGAAACATGGAACTCACTAGTCATATTAGACGAGGTATTACGGGCATCATAGGTCTGTTTCTTCCCATAATTCAGCTCTTTGCCGATTCATATCTCTCCGCATCCTCTCCAAACGAGAATAGACTGCACTATGTGGCGCTCCTGCAATGAGCATGTCAAGAGCCCTTCTTGCATAGTCTAAGCCCGGACTCATTCCTATTACAGAAACGGTTTTTCCATAGACGGAAATCTTGGTTTCTGTAGTCTGTTCAATGACTCGTCGAGTGCGACCATTCTCTCCAATAATACGTCCAGCTACTCGCTTCATCTGGCTCTGTGAGGACCCAACAACCTCACGCAGTGAGATTACTAGTAGCTGCATGTCATCATCAATAAGAGAGAGAGCATTCTTGGGACTAAATCCGCGAGCCATAGCTCGAATAATATCACGAGCCTTCCAAGCTAGGACAGGATCCTCAGTCTTTTCAGGTGCAGTTATAGTCACAATTCCTTCAGAATTCACTTCTATTTTTACATTAGCGAGTTGTTCAACACGACGTCTAACCTTACCATTCCTACCCACAATCACGCCTACTCGATCTTCAGGCACTTTGATTGTTTCATGATAAAGCATTCACTTTTCACCAGCTTTGACTATGTGTCGCGCAATGACCTCAGGATCTTCTGTGTCTACACCTAATTTCGTGAAGTAATTGATTATGTTTTGAATGTCACGGAATAGATACTTTTTCGCATTGTCATGAGCTATCAAGACAGCTTGTGACACATCTATGAAAACAGGTTTCTTCATCCAAAGGATGTTATACTCTGAGAGGTCTGCGTGTACCAAACCTGCCTTTGTGTAACCTGTTTCAATCATTCGAATGATTTCATTGAATGTCTTCACGGGAGAAGGTATCTCTACGTTCTTGAGGAGAGGTGCAGGAAGATTGTTTTTAATATCACCAATAAACTCCATGACAAGTACGTTGCGTTCAATATCTATTGGTTTTGGGACTCGGATTCCTGCGTCGCTATATCTCATGAGGTTCTTGTATTCCTTTGTCGCCCACTGGGGAATCAATGATCTACTCCGACGCTTCACCCTCTTGAATCGAGGGTCTCCAATGATATATTCCAGCATGAAATCGGTTTCTGCCGTGGAAACGCGATATATCTTTACAGCGACCGGTTTCCCGTCAACATCCTCTCCACGATATACGTTTGCTTCCTTGCCAGTGCTGATTGCACCATGAAGTGCATTTATTGTGCCCCTGTTAAGGAGCTTGTAGAGCGTCTTGAGCGTGGATGCGTCAATTACACCCTCAACTACTTTGAACTCATCATCGTCTTTCCGCCGTTTTTGTTTACGACGGTCGAGATCTGAGATTATCTTCTTGTGTTGCTCATCAGCTCGTTTCAATTGTAAGTGCCATCCTAAATTCTACTACTGTGAAATCATGAGAAGTAAGAAATCATTCTCAGAAAAGCCTTGACTTCACTTCAAAACATCTTCAAAATGCCTTTCTTTTGTAACCAGTCTATCTCGTTTCCTCTGTATCGATAGACAACATCACATTTCTCATCGCTCTGGAAATCCCAGGGGGTGATAAGGACTGTATCCCCGATTCGCATCCAGACTCTCTTCTTCATCCTGCCTGGAATCCGGCCTATTCTGATGTTTTGGTCCTCGCATCTAACTCGGACTCTATCAAACCCTAGCATCTGAATGATGATTCCAAACATCTCTCCATCATCGCGCCTAGGAGTCCTCACTCTCAGTGGTTCGTCGGGGCCAGTGCCATGTTGCGGTCTTCTGCCGCCACCTCTTCTTCGGGACAAAATATTCCTCCGGTTAATCGCTGGACTAAGGCGTCCTATAGCGACTATTGCAGGGTTCCGGCGGAGGCCATTTAAGCGTACCGAAACCTCGTTCTATTCTGAGGGAAGCAGATAGAACTGCTCATCTATTATCAGACCGTATACAGTGGTACCTGCTTCAATATCCTCATCAAGAAGCGATTCATCAATCTCTCTGTAAAAAAAAGTTTCTGAATCCATTAGTTGAACTGGTTGGCCATAGACTCGTGTTGTGACCATAAACTCACGTTTTTCATCCTTGGATGTTAGATATTCAAGCGTACGCCATTTGGAGCTCTTTGGATTCATGGTAAATCGTTGTCTTTGTACTAGGTCATAACAAGTGAGTCCACCTTTGCTCATCGCCATGACTTGACAAGGATTGTCAAGAACCCGTACGAAGTCGCCTATTCCGAACCTGTGAAGTCGAATCAGAATGGTTGTACGAAACTTGTCCTTACCACCCTTGTCTTGACCCACTAGTTTGTAATTCTGTTTTCGCTGAGCAAGATATCTGGATTCGAGAACATCTGCAATAGAGCGACATAGATGATCAGAGCCAATTTGAAAATCCATTCCATATCTATCGCTACTAATTTTCGTCACAAACGCTTTGTCGTCAGATCCGTATTGAGCAATTGTCATCTCTGTCACGGTATCGACTATATCATCCTCTTCCTCTTCTGTAAGTTGTCGTCCATCTGCACGAATCTGGAGAGTTGCTTCATAGTACCCCCCACTCTTCATGCCACAGGTATCGCATGTACCGTAGGAGAATCTGATTTCGATTTTATACTCCTCTTCGTGTGAAGGTAGATTCTCATGAGATTTTCCTAAAGCTCTCAAGACAATGTGTAGGACCCTGTCGAGTCGTTTCTCTTCCTCAATCTCAAGTCCGATTCCATGAACAAGGGGTTTGACTTCATTATCGAGAAGAAGATTCACTTGATGAGGCCAGAGATCATCAGAGTCTGCAGCCTCAAAGGTCAGTTTCCTCCACCCACCTGGTATCTTCACTGAACCACACCTTTTGCAGCTGAGTAGTGTCAGTGGTGTTTTGACCTCAATCAGTGGGTGTTCTTTGTCATAGCATTTAGCACAGAGACCATCCAAGACTGCAGGTTCTCCACATTGATAACAGGGGGCTTTCAATTGAACCAACCTGATTTTGTCATACAAATTTGCTTAAAACGTGGACGATTATGTACAAGCTGTAACGAATCGTTTAAGTTGGTTATAATTCGACCAGAAAGTAGCGGGTGAACCAAAATTGAGCACACAGAAGATTGCAGTCACTGCTGATATGGACATGGGGCTTGACAGCCCATTAAGTGGTCACTTTGGCCATTGTAAAGCATTCATTGTTTCTACAGTTGAAGATGGTGAAATTGTTGGAGTAGAAACAGTGCCCAATACTGGTCACTCTAGCTGTGCAGAGCCTGTAAACCGACTTGTCAGTCTGGGAGTAGAGGTTCTCATCACAATGGGCATGGGTATGAGACCCTTCATGCATGCACAACAAGTGGGCCT
>JASFEF010000022.1:0-25493 GCA_050124975.1 Candidatus Thorarchaeota archaeon
AGTCCAACACTTCCATTGCCTCGTCTTGTGTAGAACTTCGAACAATGTCTACTCGAATATTGGTTTCAACTCCGAATGACTCTCGGGTACGGTCAATTCCTTTATTGATGGCACTCACCATCTTAGAGAACTCCAGATTGTGATGGAGGTGGTCTCTAGGGGAGAAACTCGCCTCGACATATCGTGTGTTGCACTCAGAGCATGCCTTGAGCATGTCATAGGTGATGTGCTCGAAGTGTTTCTCATCGGAGATGTATCCGACAATCTCCCAGTACACTTCAATGAAGTTCATGAAATCTGTGAAATGAAATCTTTGTTTGATATCTTCAACAGTGTTGTAAGGTGTATCAAATCCCTCTTCTCTTATGATGTTGAGAAGAGTGGATGGTTGTATTGATCCTAAGATGTGGACATGAAGCTCGACTTTCGGGAGTGCTTTGATTCCTTCGATGACATTCATTACTCGTAATAACTCAAGAGTCCTTGTTAAGTAGGTACCTCCTCCCCAGCATTCTGCCTCATAATGAAGTTTAATATAGTTAATTTCATTGTGTAAGTAGATTGTAAATGACAGAACATACTATTCAACTCCCATTAGACCTACGTGCACTAGACGAGTGTATTTGCGGGCACAATAGGCGGAGACATGAAGAAAGAGTCAAAGAGTGTACATCCTGTGGTTGTGACTTATTCTCTAAGACAGTCTACAAATATAGCAGCCTGATAAATGACCATGACCTACATCATGATGCAGAATAGACACCTACTTTCTGTTCTATTCAATATGCATCGTAATTTACCCCTTTATGCTTACCTTTAAGTTTCAAATGAGCCCCCCACTTAATTCAACTGATACAATTTGGAGTGTTATTGATGAATCCTAAGGAGAGACGACCATCCACTCTCTGTGTACATGGCGAATACACGCAGACTTCAGGACCCGCGGTTGTCCCGATTGTGCAGACGTCAACTTTCGTTTTTGAGAATCAGCAACAGATGTTGGATTCAGTGCAAGGAAAAACAGGAAAGGATGTCTACACCCGCTGGAGTAATCCTACCACAAAGAATGTGGAGGAGAAATTGAATGCCCTTGAAGGAACAGAGGATTCTCATATTCTGGCATCAGGGATGGCTGCGATTTCTTCTGCAGTAATGGGTCTTGTAAAGCGTGGTGAAACGATTCTCTCCAGTGACTCGATATATGGTGGTACAGTTAAACTCTTCAACAATTATCTAATACCAAACGGAATCCAAGTTGACTATGTTAAAACGAATGAATTGGCTGACCGATTAACTGACTCCGGGTCAACTTACAAACTAGCGTTCTTTGAAACCCCTACCAATCCAACCTTGAAAATTGTAGATATCAAGAAAGTAGCTGAAGCAGCCCAAGCTACAGAAACCATAAGTATGATTGACAGCACATTTGGTTCTCCAATCAATCAGAAACCCCAACTGCTAGGCGTGGACCTGGTGATGCACAGCGCTACCAAGTATCTTGGTGGTCATAGTGACATTATCGCTGGGACTATCTCGGGTTCAAGGGATCTGATGGCTAAAGTTCGCAACGCAGCAAAACTCTTTGGAGGGACAATGGATCCGTTTGCTTCATTTCTTCTTGACCGAGGAATCAAGACACTTGGAGTTCGGATGCAGAGGCACAATTCAAACGCAAGTTTTCTGGCTGAGAAGCTATCTCAAGATTCCCGAATTAGAAAGATTCACTATCCTAGCCTCTCAAGCCATCCGCAAAATGATATCGCGAGGAGACAGATGGATGGTTATGGTGGCATGATGTCGATTGATATTGACTCAGATCTGGCTGGGACCAGCAAGTTCGTCGACTCACTTGAGATATTCTTGAATGCAGTTTCACTTGGTGGTGTTGAGAGCCTAGCAAGCATTCCTGCATTATCTACACACTATGGACTTGAGGAGAGTGCCCTAAATGAGATGGGTATATCAAGCTCAACAGTCCGATTGTCTGTAGGAATTGAAGACTGTGAGGATCTTTTGGACGACCTTTTGTCTGGACTTGATGTAATAGGCTGATAATACCCTGACAATATGGCCAGTTGTTAAGGTGTACAATATACACCATACCCACCCACAAACCTTCGACACTAGCACTGATGCATTTCTGTCAACTTACTTACTCATGTCGTTCTAGAATGAAGCTACAAGACGTCTGAAGGCATTTGAGACATGGTTGATTTGCTCAGACTGGTTATATTCAAAATTTGTAATGTTACTCCTGAAAGGGAATGACAGTGGAGCAAGAATCTGCCTACATATCTTACAGGACTAAGCGGACAGAGTGCGGTCGGTGCGCCTGTGTTATAGTTTATACCAGTGATGAATGTGTCCTTTGTGATGCAGCCTTGGAAATCATGTATAGCGTCATTTCCGATTTTGGTCTCTCTCCTTCTGCCATTAGAGAAGTCAATGTTGTTCAGGGTGAGGATGATGGTTGTGGACTTCCAGCCCCTGTTGGACTACCAGCAATAAGAATCTGTGAAGAGTTTGTTGCCGGTACTCCCGACATAGATGAGGCTCGAGGCGCTGTAATGCATGCGGTGTTGAAGAACTGCTTCTCTGACAACAGCTGAACTTGAAAATTCAAAAAGGAAATGTCATGGCCCCAGTAGTACTACGGCTAGATCGTAATTGTTTATCTAAGATGCATATGAGCCATGGACCGCATTATCTCTGCGTCACGCCTGAGTTCTCTGACCTTTTCTGGATTGACATGATAGAGGGGTTTCCTCATGTCCAAGAGATTTGGTGTTCGCTTACAGATCTTCCCAGTCAACAGAGTCTTTAGAGCCAGCGTGACTGTTCTCATAGCAAGACCTGAAGACTTGGCTAAATCCTGCGGACTCATCGGCCCTTCTTCGTCAAGCTTTTCTAACACTATTAGTGTGCTCTTTGTCAGATTGATAGGAACGCTCATCTAACCACGCTCTCAACAGAATACTAGAACTTACTGAACTTGCCAATAAGTTAGTATTTTGGTGGTTATTGGCAAGTGACCTTTTTTATATCTTGCCAGTAGCGCAAGGGAGATGCGCCAAAAAACACATAGCTTACCACGTTCTGTTTCAATCTTACTACTTGGATTCTACTGGCTTAGTAATTGCTCAGAAACCAACCTTAATTGTAGAATTAATCGCCATAATATCAAGGTGACTTCCGACGACTCAAATAGACCTCAAGGACATCAAAATCATTGGAGCCCTGGACACACTTGGTCCTAAAGTGTCAACAGAGGAAGTTGGTGCACTAATCGGATTACCTCCAAGAACTGTTAGATATCGTCTGAAGAAACTAAGAGAAACAGGAGTTTTGAGTCCTACTCGTGTTTTGACAATTGAGAGGAAGATGGGTCTTGGAGAGAGTATGTTTCTAGTCAATGCTACTCCACACGGGACTGAGGTGTTACCTGATGTCTTTCACAGAATAGACACTATATATCACAACAGTCCAACTTATGGCAGGTTCAATGGATATCTTGCCTATTCACTCTATTCTCTTTCCACTCCAAGGATCAATCAGAGAATTCTTGAAGAGATGCAAAAGTGTGGTCTAATCTACGATTTCTTCATTTTCGATATCACTGATTTTGATGCAAAGCCCGCCGACTATAGCTATTTCAATTCTAAATTGGGTTGGGTTTGGAACTGGAATGAATGGAGAGATCAAATTCCAAAGACTCTCAAATCAAAAGAGAAATTCAAGCTACCATTGGATGAGGTTCAATCCCATGTTGATTTTGATAGATATGATGTACTTATTTTGAAACACATGTTCGATGATGGTGATATCACACAGAAGAAACTGGCTGAAATCTTGTCCATGTCAGAGGCACGAGTGAATAGAAGGATTCGACGCCTAGAGAGTGAAAGAATAATCAAAGGATACAGATCCACGATGTGTGCAACAGAAAATGAGCTGAATCTTATCTGTTTCATCGAGTTAGAGGAACCGCAGGACAAGATTCTATCTGTCTTTTACCAGCTTCCGTTTCCTGCTACAATCATAATGGAATCACGGACCAGATTTTCGATTCAGATTGCACTCAGTGCACAGAACACTACTGGATTTCTCAAGAGTCTTGACACCCTTCGCCCACATCTCGCTTCCTGTTTTGTTCAGACTCTTCATGATGCCAAAATGAGTATGGATTCCCATCCTTATGATCTCTATAATGAAAATACAAATCGATGGGATACACCTGGAAGTGAATATCTGCTAGACATACGAGATATTCTGAATGGCAAGTAGAATGAATCAGAAAGTGTCGTGAAGAATTGCATTTCCCTTCTTACCTGCTATCTTCAAGACATTCATTTTTCTCAAGCAATATGTCAATCTCTGGCAAAGTCGTCGTGAGATGCCTAGAGATTCAACAAGGTCAGAATTAGTGAAGGGTGTTTCAAGTGAATTTGGTATGAAGTGTAGAAAATCAGATGGGTCTTCATACAGGCGCCTATCAACGATTTCTATCAGCTTTCTGTCCACTATGCTCCATCCTCTTCTCCGCCAGCTTCCTTTTCCATCCTTTCGACGAATCTCATCTTCCTCTATCAACAAGACCTCCAATGAGAAATTCGAATGAGCCATCATATTCGGTATACGCACGAGCTCGTCAAAGATATTTTCAAACCCACATCTCTTTGGCGACAATCTTCGACTTAGTTGAGTGATACCATCCGGTTTCTGTTTCACTATCCACTTTTTCCTTGGTAGTGGATAGACTAGTCTGACAGGGTGGTTTTTGAGGAGTGAGAATAGCTTCTTCTTTATTGCAGCGAAATTACGTGTTTGAATTTCAATCAATTGATTGTCTTTGACCACGTCTACAACAAACCCATCGATTGATACTTCAGTTCTTGCATCTTTTTTCATGTATAACTCTTTCAGACTGGCGTGAAGTGACCGCTCCTGCAAAGTTCCTATTACTGGTGACTTTGGCATTTGGTCGCACCTTATGAAATTCAGAGATGTCGTGTCCAGATAGATGCATCATCCTGTGGATAGAGTGAAGGAATGGACGCAACCTCTTTGAACTTATTTGCTGAGTAGAACATACGCGCGGTTTCATTGGAATACTCCATGAACAACAACACAACTCTCAAAGAATAACCAGAGGATGAGTAGAATTGTTTCGCATTCTGAATCATAGCATCAACCAATCTAGTTGCAATGCCTTGACGTTTGAAGCCTTCATTCACTCCAAGACCAATCATTTCGACGACACCATCGTCGAGTCCTCCTCGGACTTCCCATGTCACCGTTCCACATACAGCCTCATCCTTGATAGCTAGAAGTGTTTTGTATCTCAGAACAAGATCCTCAACGAATTTCTGAGAACGCTCTGCGTGGTCTTCTATCTCCTTCCTATACATGTTTTCGAGTAATGGGATGTCAGCTGATGTTGCAGCTCTGATATCTATCATGACATCTTGTGCCTGATATCGATATCATTTGTACCTGTCGCTATTCATGCATTATTCAATGATAACAACAGCGTCAACAAAGAGCTCGTAGTCTTCATCCTCATCGATGTTGAAGATCAATACTTTCTCGACCTCGAATTCACCACGAATCTCAAGAAGTCTCGATTCAGTTAGTAATTTCACATTTGATTCTTCAAGTCGCTTCTCCAGTTCTGGTGTTGTCATTACTGATTTCTCAGGAGTGAGAAGAATCACCCTGTCTGTCTGTTCAGTCAAATTGATTGCGGTTTCAACAGACGCATCACCAGAGTGGAGGATCAACGTACGCTGGTCCTTGAATTCTTTTAGATCATCTACGGTAAGCCAGACACCCTTGTTCAAGAACTCATCCTGTCCAACAACACAACCTGGTTCAGCTTCAGCTGCTTTCTCTTCTTCTTCTACGATTTCTCCACGCCCACGTCTGAAGTTAGTTATAGCCTCATGGAGAGCGTCTGCTGCAAGATTGGAGCAATGCATCTTGATGGGCGGTAATCCATCAAGTTCATCAGCCACATCCTGTCTGGTGAGTTCCATTGCATCGTCAAGTGTCATGCCCTTCACCATTTCAGTTGTCATGCTAGTTGTCGCAATGGCTGATCCGCAACCAAAGGTCCTGAATTTGGCATCCGTGATCACCTCACCGTCAATACGAATATAGACCTCCATGATGTCTCCACAGGTTGGATTTCCTACCTTTCCTACTGCAACGTCATCTCCCTCAAGAGTTCCTACATTCCGTGGATTACGGAAGTGATCCAGAACCTTGTCGCTATATTTTGTAGATTTCATCTTCTTCATCCCTACTTGGGTTTGTATATTGGAGATAGTTCTCGTAGTCGTGAAACCACTTTTGGCACGGCTTCAAGTACTATATCAATGTCATCATCTGTGTTAAATCGGCCTGTTGTTAGCTGCAATGAACCGTGTGCCTCCTCATGGAGGAGTCCCGTCGCAATGAGGGTGTGTGAAGGCTCTAGTGTCTTTGATGTACAAGCCGATCCTGTTGACACAGAGATTCCTAAATCCTTGAATGAGAGTAAGATGGACTCACCCTCTATTCCATCAAATCTGAAGTGCGCATTGGATGCAAGACGGTCTGTTGGGTGTCCATTGAGATAGCTATCAGGCACCTCTTCCAAAACTTGTTTAATCATCCTGTCGCGATACTTCTGAAATCGCTTGACTTCTGATTTCATTTCTTTCTGCATGATCTCCGCAGCAAGACGCATCCCAACTACTCCAGGAATGTCTTCACTTCCGGATCGAAGCCCTCGTTCTTGACCTCCTCCGATTATGATTGGGTTGACCCGATACTTCTTTTGCATGTACATGACCCCTACTCCTCGGGGTCCATAGAGGTCATTTGATGAGAGTGCCATGAGATTGATGTTATCTTTCCTTACATCAATCGGTACAAGCCCTTCGGCCGCTACAGCATCAGTGTGGAATGCGATTCCCTTCTCAACTGCCATTTTTCCAATCTCGTTGATTGGTTGAATGGTCCCAATCTCATTACTTGCCATTCCTACTGAGATGAGAATTGTCTGGTCGGTGATTCGACGTTCCAATTTCCGTAGATTGACCTTTCCATACTGTCCAACCGGAACCTTAGAGACTTGGAATCCTAGTCTCTCAAGATGCTTTGCTATATTGTGTATCGAAATGTGTTCTATCTCGGAGATAATGATATGGTTACCTTTCTTCTTATTCCTCAGAGCATACCCAATAATCCCCATATTGATTGATTCAGTTGCTCCTGAAGTGAAGATGATCTCATCTTCATCTGCATTAATGAACTTAGCAATGGATTTCCTGCTCTCCTCCAAAGCTTCCGTTGCAACATCTCCAACATGATGCAATGCTGACGGGTTACCAAAAGCCTCGTTAAGGTACTTACTCATCCCTTCGATGACTCTGGGGTCAACTGGTTTTGAACTCTGATAGTCGAGGTAAACTTGTTTCATTTCTCTTTCAACCCTGAACTAGAACCACATTGTTGCGTCTGCTTCTAGGGTAAGGTCATTGAGTGTTGCGGCTCCAACAATCTTTAGGTCGGGGTCAAGTTCAATCTTATCCCAGCCCAACATCTGTTTGGAGGCTTCGCATACATAAACGGGAATTCCCATTTCTATTGTCTTCTTCATCATTTCTTTGAGACTCGGAAAACTGCCAATCTTGATTTTTTCAGCAGCTCCTGGCTTGAGGACTCTCAACGCCTGTCCCAGGAAGTAGACTTTCGCATCAATGTCCATTGCCTTCGCACTCTGCGCAAGTACAAATGGTGAATACTGACGTTCGGGGTCGTCACTTGTCTGTACATAAAGTATACTACTCATGTATCATTCCTCTTTCTTTCTAATGAGAAACCTCTGCACACCATCTTCAAGACGCTCGAAGAGTATCAGTTCATTCCCGGTCCGTTTAGAAAACCTCTTGATGTCCTCCTCTGCGGCTGGATCATCAGACAGCATCTCAAGTATCTCGCCGGGTTTCAACCCATCAATTGCTTCTCGGGTCTGGAATAGTGGTTGCGGACAGAATAACCCCACACAGTCCAGGCTCTCAACTGGTTCCATATCTGACATGGAATTCACAACTAACAATCGTTAATTAAATCTTATAAGTTTGATTATATTAACCAAGCCGGTTCGGACTCTTTTAAATCGGAGTTTGCACAATCGTTCACTACTAGACACTGGAAAGTGAAATGATGGCAAAGACAAGTCGAGCTGCCGTAGTACCGAAACCAAGTGCGGACTTGATCATCGAGGAATATGAACTCCCTGAGCTTGAACCCGGTGCCGCCTTGATGAAGGTTGGATTGGCTGGATGTTGTGGGACCGATGTTCACCTATGGCATGGTAGACTCGCAGGAGTACCATATCCATTGATTCTGGGACACGAAGTTGTTGGGACAATAGAGGCCATAGGTCCGAAATCCCTCAAAGACCTAGATGGAAATGAGTTGAAGGTGGGAGACAGAGTAGGATTCCATGATGTCACAGACACTTGCTTCTCCTGCTATTACTGTTTAATTGCAGATGCGCCCACTAAGTGTCCGAATCGCAAAGTCTATGGTATAACCATGGATGCATCCAAGTTTCCCCGCTTGATTGGTGGATATGCGGAGTATCTCTACCTCAAACCTGGAACTCACATCATGAAGTTACCAGACCATGTGAGTTTCGAAGGTGCCAGTGCGGTGGGGTGCGCAATGCCCACAGCTGTCCATACTGTTCTTCGAAGTCCGATGACCTGGGGTAAGCATGTAGCAGTTCAGGGCTCCGGTCCTGTTGGACTGATGATTGCTGTTCTAACAAGTGTTAGTGGAGCCGCATCAGTGACTGTGTTGGATAAGGCGAAAAACCGTCTAGAGATTGCTAAGAAGTTTGGAGCGACTGATACGCTGAATATTGGTGAAACTACCTTAGAAGAACGAAAGGCAAAACTCAAGGAGATCTCAGGTGGTCATGGACCAGATATTGTTTATGAAGCAACTGGTAATCCTCATGCAATCCCCGAGGGAATAGAGATAGTCCGAGACGGTGGAGCTTACTCAATCTGTGGTCAATATACTGACCATGGAACCACGGAGATTAACACACACTTGATGAACAAGAAACACCTCGACATCAAGACCGTATGGGGATCGAGAACCCTACATGTTTACAGAGGAATCAAGACAGTTGCCGAAAACTATGACCAATTTCCATTCGAGGACCTAGTCACTCACAGATTCTCCTTGGATGATGCCCAGAAAGCACTGGAGGCACAGGAAAAACAAGTGTCACTCAAAGCTGTCATTCTACCTCATGGTGATTGAATTGACATATGACTTGGAGAAATCGAAGGCTAAGCAGGCATGCGAACTGCTCAAAGAACTGGATGTTGATGCATGGCTTGTCTGGGTCAGAGAGACCTCCCAAATGGCTGATCCAGTACTTGAGCTCATCTTTGGAGGAGAACTCGTTTGGCAGTCTGCACTCATCTTCACTAAAGATGAGAAGCTTGCTATTGTTGGTAACTTCGACAAAGATGGAGTAGATGCCAAGGGTATCTATGACATCATAGTCCCTTACACAACAGGCATCAAAGATGAATTGGTCAAACAGCTGTCGAGAATAGACCCACAAAAGATTGCTATCAACTACAGCGTGAACGATGTTGCTGCAGATGGTCTCAGTGTGGGTATGCATATGCTGCTTCAGGACTACCTCAAAGACACTCCTTATTCTGGTCGTTTAATATCTGCAGAGAACTTCGTACAGAAGCTTCGAGGTCGAAAGACTACAGAAGAGGTTTCAAGGATAAGGAAGGCAGTTGAGATAACTGAGACTATCTTCGAAAGAGCTAAGAAGTTCGTCAAGGTTGGGATGACGGAGATTGAGATCTATGACTTGTTCCATCAATCAATGAAGGAATTTGGAGTCACTGTAGCATGGGAGGAGGCTAATTGTCCAGCAGTTGATGCTGGCCCGAACAAACAATTTGGACATGCTGGTCCTACTGAGAACAAGACCAAGGAGGGTCATCTCCTCCACTTTGATTTTGGTGTAAAATGCAATGGATATTGCTCAGACATTCAAAGGATGTTCTTCTTTGGACAGAAGGAAGATGTTCCTTCGGAAGTGCTGGACGCCTTTGAAACAGTCAGAGATGGTATTCAAGCTGCAGCGGAGTTTGTGAAACCGGGTGTAGTCGGATATGAAGTTGATGCACTTGTCCGTGATCTTGTGAAGGCTGCGGGATATGAGGAATATCAGCATGCTCTGGGCCATCAGGTTGGTCGACTCGCCCATGATGGGGGAACTATACTTGGACCGAAATGGGAACGATATGGAGAGAGTCCTATGGGTATTGTAGAGGAGGGCAATGTCTTCACATTGGAGTTTCATGTGAAGACCCAACACTATGGGACAGTCAGTTTGGAGGAGGATATAGTCATCACCAGAAAGGGTTGTGAGTTCCTCTCAAAACCACAACAAGAGTTGATATACATCAAGTAGACATTCCTTCGTCCATAGCCCCTGTTCTGTATCCCTGCAAGTCCAACGTGACGTATGTGAATCCAGCATCCTTGGCTGCCAAGTCTAATCGTTTAAGCTTCTTTGGATCAAACATTTTGGAGAGTTCATCACTCCCCACTTCAACTCGGACAAGGTCTCCGTGGAACCTTGCTCTTACACATTCAACTCCAAAGATATCTCGTACTGCTTCTTCAACAGCTGCAACCATTGTCAGGCGTTCATTTGTTATCTCAGTACCATATGGAAATCGAGTTGCTAGACACGCCATTGATGGTTTCTCTGCAATGGAGAGACCGTTCTCTCGGGCATATTCCCGAATCTCCTCCTTTGAGATTCCAACGCTAAGATAGGGTGACTCAACTGCTGCCTCTTCAAGCGCTGCAAGTCCTGGTCGATAGCCCTCAGTTTCTGTGGCTGTTGTTCCCTCAACTACAAAATCTGTTCCTAAACTTTGAGCATGCTCTAACCAACGATTTGCTTGTGCTTTCTTACAAGTGTAGCATCTATCAACAAGATTCTCGGAAAGGTTCTGTTCATCAAGCCATGGAAAGGACTCTTCATTAAGCTCAAGACCTAGTTCTTCTGCTACAGCCCTAGCGTCAATGAGTTCGCTTTCAGGGACTGTTGGACTCACCATGGTGAGGAGACTCACACTCTCAGCACATTTCTTTGCAATATGTGCTAGAACGGTACTGTCAACTCCACCACTGAATGCTACAAGAACTCTCTTACCTGAGAGAATGCTACAGACATCATCGAACTTGATTTTTGTTGCCTTTTTCATTTGAGCTCATTCCGACATGTATGGATCCTCGTCCACATCGATATCTGCGTATCCCACATCCTTGAGTAGGTCCTCAATTGACTCCGCGCCTGTCACCCATGAGAGTGTCCACTGATCATCTTCTTTTAGATACAGTTCTACGTCAGGGAGGTCTCCGAGTAGGTTGTGATCCATCTCGATAGCATCTTGATAGGCACCAGCGAGTGCAAGCACAAAACGAGAACTACTGATGTTCTCCAGATTGCCGACAGGAATACCTTCTCCCATTTTTCCTTTAGGATTAGTAAGGAGCCTGTTGTCTCTTGTGAACCACACATCATCTGTCTGTGGTCTATAGAACTGCATAATTTCACCGTCTGAATCGCATGTTATGTCAACAAGTCGCACGGTGGTTTCAGGTCGTACGTGGAGGTCCTGTACTGGTATTACTGGAAAGTGTTGTTTTACTAATACGTGGTCTGCGATACTGTTGAAAATGCTGAAGTTCCCTATGACAATGTGCTCTGGATGCCAGAAACTCCTGACCAATCCTTCTATCTCGTAGGATTTCAAATTCAGTTCAACTAATCTCGCTCGCACAGCGTCCTCGAGAACCCCAATCACCATCTCTTGCTCGACCAGTGTGTCCATCGCTGCAAGTTTGTATCCACCATACTTGCTGTGGAAATCATTCCAGATCTCTTTGATTTCCTTGAGTGAAGAAGCCTTCTTGATTTTGTGAAGAGTCTTCTTTCTATCATCATCGGTGAATCCGGATACAGATTTACTTCCAAGAGCTGGAAAAATAGACCGGACCTCTAGAACCTCGACAACTACCATGGATGAAAGTGCTGTAATTCCTCTTCCTGACTCAATCATTATGTTTGGAGGTGGATGTTTGTCTTTCATCTCTGAGAGCTGTGTCTTTACACCTGATACTAGTAAATGGGCATAACGATACATGAAATCGGAGGCGTGAGAACTCGAATAATCAATAGCAAGACCTCCACCAAAATCAATATTCTCTAGATTGGACAATCCCATATCTCTAAGTTCAGCATAGAGTTTCGCTAGAAGTCTTCCAAATCTTTCAAAGGCCTCGATATCGGTAATTTGAGATCCTGCGTGGGCGAGAATTGTCTGCACTGAACCTGTAAAACCACTCTGCTGAAACAGTTCAACAACATCATAGAGGTCATGAATGCTTAGACCGAATTTTGAGTCCCTTCCTGTGGAATGGGACCAGTGCCCTTCGACCCTCAGGTATGGCTTAATCCGTAGAACGAGATTGGTTTCTTCAGGTTTGAAACGTTCTATAATCAGATGTGATTCATAGACCGACTCAATTGAGATTGCTATATTGTAACCCTCGTCAATGCATTCCTTAATCAAATCCAAGTATTCGAGATCTTTTGCTCCGTTGCAAACGATGGGTCTGTGTTTCTCCTTCTCGATGACTTTCTTGATTAGTAGAAGTTCGGCTTTTGTTCCAGCTTCTAGACCATAGTCAGAATCAGAACGAATGACGACAGTGACGCAATCCTTTCGCTGGTTGACCTTCACTGGATAAATGCCAATGAACTTCCCCCCATATTCAAGCTCGTCTATCACACGATGGAATACTGCCTTCAGTTTCTTGATTTGATAGTTTAGAAGCTGTGGAACCCTCAGAGTAAACGATGATGTATAACCCGGGGAGTCTCCATTCATCTTTTTGATTCTTTCAACAATCTCATTGATTGTGATGGTCTGATCTCGTAGTCGAATACAGAGGTCTCCATTTTCTGAAATGTCCAGAAAGTGAAGGTCATTCCTATTTACTCCATAGACTAGTCTTGATTTGTCAACTGACCAAACGTCTTCAACCAATGCAATCACCTTTGTACAATGCTATTGATGAACAGGGATTATTCCTCTTCCTCCCTGATGGAGTCAAGCATTCCCTGGAATGCTCGAGCAAGTTCACCAATCTCGTCATCTTGCGCTATGTATGTTGCGTCAACTTGTAGGTCTCCAGTATCGAGAGGCTGGTCCATAATCCTTGCTGCAGCATTTCTCTCTGCAAGGTCCATAAGATACTGCAATGGCCTAGTAATAGTATTCGAAATGGCAACAGCAACAATACCTGCTACTATAATACCTCCGAGAGTGACCAAGATGATGTATTGTTGAGCTTCCTCATTTTGGGCCGCAATTCGTTCCTCAAGTAATGGAATACTCTCTAGTACTTCGGCCAGGGGTACTGAAATTACACAGATGTAATCTCCTTTACCAACCTGCGTGAACACAAGAATGTGTTCAGCTCCAGCACGAGTGTATCGTAAGGTTCCTGATGTATCTACGGCAACGCTTGTGATTTGATCAACATTAGCTTGTGTCAATGCTGGAGAGAAGTCTGGGTTGACTTCCACATCGAGAAGGTCTGGCAGTCCTAAGAGATAATCCTCATCACCAACCTCTGGATGCGCAACAACTCCTCCATATGAGTCTAGCAGAAATGCATATCCGCTCTCTAGGACTTCAACGTTGATGATCTTCTCTCTGATATCTTCAATTGTGATGTCTCCAGAAATGACTGCGAATGGTATGCTATTCCGATACACAACTTTTCCAATAGAAATCAGAAGCACATTGTCGAACTCGTCATAGTAAGGCTCAACGAAAACCATTTCACCATTACCATCCCAGATTGTCTGATACCAATACTCTCCTCTCGGGTCATAGGGATTTGCCAATCTGGCTGGGTCAGTTAGTTCTCCCAGAATGCTCCCTGGATAGTTGATGAACAGACCGTCATCTGCGAATGCAATATAGAGCCACCTGAACTCCACTTGATTGTGAATCGATTTGAAGATGTAGTCAATATTTGATACGCGTCCAAGTTTGTCTGCATTTGCAGCTTCATACACATCATAGTCCGTTGAATCTGTCCCCGCAATGTACCAGCTGCTATAGTCCCATGACACATTTAACCCATAATTAGGGTCGTAGTGATTATCTGCTGGTGCTGGAGCCACAGTATCATCCTCGAAGAAGAGGTCATAATAGACCTCACGATACTCATATGTTGACCCTGTTTCGAATAGTGCTTCAAGCTCCTCTGCGGCTGCTGCAATCATTCCCTCTGCGCTTGACAGTTTCTGATTTATGACAAGAGCTGTTTTCTGAGCAGTTTCATCCATATTTGTCTGAATCTGGTTCTCTAAAGCTACCGAGCTCTGATCCCTCGTTGAGTTCCCTATCAAGTCTACGAAGGTCAGTGAAACTACCCCGGTAGCTCCAAGTGACACTAGTGAGATTACTAGGAAGGTGAGGATTACGTTTGTTCGGAATTTCCCTTTCTTTCTGGTTTGCGTTGTTGATTGAGCCATCTTCATTACACCTCCATCAGTAATCCGTAGTAGTCCCTCCAACTTCCATTTGTGCCATCAACACTCCCACCTTTTCAAACGCCTTCTCGATATCCAATCGCACATCCGCGCTGTCTACGACAGAGAAATACTGTCCTTGTGGAATTCTCTCACAAATTGATTCTAGAAGCTCTTCTGTTGTTATTGGTTGTCCAGTTCGTGCTGACCTTATCCGTCTGTCAGTGTCAGCTCGTTCACTCAATTCTTGCCCGACACCAATGATGATTAGATTCACATCTAGATGATGATCTCGGATGAATCCCTCAATTGTTAGAGGTCTCTTTCTCTTCATCCGGTCCTTCTCAGTGATTATTCCCTCAAGAACATCTAACGAGTAGGTTTCAGAGCTGTTATCCTGTCCATCAGTTAATGCGATTACCCATCTATGTTCACTGGACTCAATCTTTTCAAGCTCTTCAAGAGCTCTACCAAGAGCATCATAGAAAGCAGTGGCATAGTTTGGATACTTC
The DNA here is from genome assembly GCA_050124975.1 of Candidatus Thorarchaeota archaeon. Taxonomy (GTDB): domain Archaea; phylum Asgardarchaeota; class Thorarchaeia; order Thorarchaeales; family Thorarchaeaceae; genus SMTZ1-45. The sequence goes on from JASFEF010000022.1 coordinate 15,172, forward strand.
AGAGACTTCAATGTCTTTACGATTTTACTCTTATCGTCTTCATGCTCTCCCTTTATTGTAAGGGGCAGAAGCTCGCGATATGAAGAGTTGAAGACAATGACAGAAACTGCATCCTGCGGGTTAACTTGACTATGAAATATCTCTAATGCGCCCCTGACTGCAGCCCTGATTCGATTCTGAGCCTGCATACTACCTGAATAGTCAATCACGAAAGTTACGCTTTTCTTGAACATGATTGAGCGCCTGATTCTTTCAGCTTTCCTCCTCACATCGTGACTAGGCTTGTTTTGCTGATCAAGAACATCTGCAAGTCTCTGCATTGCAAACACAACTAGCCAGAGTTCATCCGTTTCTTGACCGAATGAAATGGCCTCTTTGTAGGCATTTTCTGCTTTCTTCCATTTTCCTTGAACTTGATACAACTCGCCTTCGTGATAGTGGACATAAGCCAGACTTCTCAGATAGTCTATTGACTTGGCTATCTCCTTCGCCTCATCAAATTTCGACTGGGCTTGACTGTACCGACCGTCATGCATCATCACAAGTCCCATGGCATCAAAGCGTTTAGCAAGACCATATTGATTCTTCATTGTCCGATCGATTGCTTCTGCATCTTCAAGAAGTTCCATTGATTTGTCAGCATGACCTCTGTCCATCTCCACGAGAGCCATGTTGTGGTATAGAGATGCAATTCGTACTAGCGCGTCTCTTTCATCTGCACCATCTTCCTTGGCTTTTTCAAGTAACTTCTTTGCTATATCCAACGACTGTTCATAGTAGTCCATTGCGTTTCCAGTGTCCCCCCGCTGTCTGAACACATTCCCAATGTTCAAGAGCATAGTCTGCTCTCCAGCGGCTATCTCCAGTCGACGACTTATCTCTAGGAGGTTCTGATAGTTAGCCATTGCTCGGTTAAGATCACCTCGGATGAAAGCTTGGTTGCCAAACCTCGCCGCCTCCTGGAAACTGAGTAACGCATCAACCGTTGTCCCGACTTCTTCATACATGGCGCCTGCAGTTGTGATTCCTCTCGTGAAGTCTTGTCGAGCCATTTTGTTCACGAGACGTGTCATTTCGGTGATTGGTTCAATTACAGAATGAGCACGACGATAAGAAACAACAGTCACAACCCCTGCCACTATCGCTAGAACAGCTCCTAACGCAAGGGTCAGAATGAGTGTCTGAGTTCCAACAAGGTTGAGCATAGCTGTTGCTGGTCCAATGACATCAGAATCAGGAACTATTATTGCCAATACATAATCGGTGTTTGTCACGTTAACAAATGCCATGTGCCAGGTTTCACCATCTTTCTGAAATTCCTCTAAACCAGAATCTTCCGCAAGGACTGTGGAAGTAAGTAGATCTGTGAATGCTTCAGCTTCAGGACTGTGTAGAGAACCAAACTCAAGCATCTCAATCTCAAGTGGTTCATCAAAGACACCCAAATCAGGATGAGCGACAACAACACCAAACCTGTCGAGGAGATACGCATATCCGTTACTGAGCACATCAACGTCCAGTACCTTTTCGTTTATTGTAGCCATTGTCACATCTGCTGAAACTACACCAATCAGTGTTCCATTGTCAAACCTTACCGGTCTTCCCATTGATATCACAAGACCAACTGAAGGATCAATATAGGGTTCAGTGAAGACAACACTATCATCACCTGGATCTTGTGCTACAACATTCGTGTACCAATCCTCTGCATTAGGATCATAGTCATCTTCTGGGGGACCAATTTCCTCATTTTCATCCCATTGGAAGTAGATGAGATCGTCAAAGGGATAATTCCTGAATAGGTGTTGGTCTGAGATTCCCAAGTCGAATCCCATGTATAACCATCTATAGTCATTGTTCATTTCATGGAGTGCTTTGAAGATATTGACCATATTTGATGACATATCCAGTGCGTACTGTGTCCCTGGTGAAAGATCATGGGGATCATTATTGTTCCACGCGAAGCGTGGCATATAGTAGCAATCAGTTTGAAATGTGATGTAGTCCGAAAAGTATGCCTCAACAATGTCTGGGTCTGTTTCAAAGGTAAGGTCACCCCAATTGGGTTCTTCTGCCTGATCCCAGTAGTAGCTGTATCGAGCAGTCGCGTTTATCCTATCATTGAACAGGTCTTCACAATATACCTCCATCATGTAGACGCCATCGACATAGTTCTTCCACCTTTCTTCAATGAAGAGACCAGTATCGTTAGAGAGCCTAACCAAATTCGCTAGTTCCTCTGCTTTCAGCTCCTCAGCGGCATCAGCTGCATTCGCATTTGAAACGTCATTTATCGCTAGTACCGACAACGTAGAAATCACCAAAATCGGTATCAACGCAACAGTGACGAATGTGACTACAATTCGTTTTGAGATATTCATCTATCTTCCACCACTTCTTTGAAAATCACGAAACTCCTCAACAACTCTCTCTAACCGCTCCAAGTTGTCAGTTCCTCCAACAACTTCCTCTCGAAATCATTGATGTCTTGTTTCTCTTTAAGGATGAATTTATCACCCGATAATGTGCCTTGTATAGTCCCCTCACCAAGGAGGATAATCAAGGTCCTCCGAAGAATTCTGCGATCGACTCCTGTTTCTTGTTCAAGGCGACGCACATCCAATGTGTCTGTTCCACGAAGGAGGTCTCGAAGATGTCCCTTCACCTTCTGGATATCCTTTTTCGAAGGCGCTGGAATCTTCTTCTTCTCGGTTCTCACAAACACATTACCTTCAATATGCCCTTCTATCTCATCACTCTGAATCATTGCCTGAAGACTTCGACGTAGATTGTATGCAGCGGGTCTCGGCAATGTTCGTCGTAGGATCTTATCGAGCTCCTTTAGCTTGATTCTACTGTGTTTCGATGTGACTGAGTCAATACTCTCTTGAATATACTCTTCAATCACGTATTCCTCTATCATTTCCAACTGGGCACCGCAAGATGAGCAGGTTGATGCTTCTGGCGATGTTGGGGCACCGCAGTTACCACACTTGATTGCTCTCCGGTAAAGTACAGTTTTAGTGGAGCCAATCTGCTGAAGAATGACTTTCTCAGTCCTTGTCACCTTCCCAGACTCTTGAACCTCCCAGAAGCTTAGTTTTCGATCCTTGGTGCTCACAACAAGAAAGGAAACATCTGAAACATCGTCAGGAATTCCAGTAGCCATGGCTCTTGGTGCATCACCGACATCGAGTCTGGCAATCTCATTACCATCAATATCCCAGATCCGTAGAGTTGGAGTTTGATCTCCTGTTATGAACAGTGTTCTGTCACCAAAAGAGAGTACTGCAAACACTGTTAGACGTGAGCCTAGTTGTAGTTCCTTCAGTTGATAACCCGCTGATGTTAGAACAGTTACCATCCCTCGTTTGTCTGCCACAACAACCTCTAATTCAGTGTCTTTGGTAATGTCCTCGAGCCAGACGTCAGCAACAGGATCTCTCATGGTCTTTGTAAAAATCGCATCTTTGTCATCATTATAGAGGATTACACGATTGTTCTGAAGTGCCACAACAACCTCTGCTGCATCATCTCCATCGACATCTCGGGCATCGCATGCAACGACATTGCTCTCGAGTCTGATATTCCAGACAGGGCTCCCTCTATGGTCAACAACTAGAACCTTCTTCCCTACACCGCCAATCAGAGCATCCTTTCCTTCACCCTCGATATCCCCAACAGCGATGCACCTGACTTTGCTGCTCCATTTTCTCGTGCTTCGAAGTGTTCCTCTGGCATCAAACACTCTCAGACGGTCTCCATAGTCCAAAGAAAAGATCTGAGTGCTTGCGTCCTGTTTCTGGCGAACATATACAGAATACACATTCGCAGAAGTGGGCACCTCAGCAACCGAGCGAATCTTCAACTTCTATCCTGCACCTTGTGCACACTTGTTGCATAGCCATATAAGTGTGCACAGATTTCGAGCAAGTCAATGACGAGCACGAACAACTGCAAGGTTGGCTTCCTCTGGAATCCCAGTATGGAAACTTTCGATTTCGGAACAAAACATCCGATAAAGGTCGGACGCTTACAGATGGTTCGTGACTTTTTTGCAGAGAATGATTTCCTGAGCCAACCGAATGTCGAAATCTTGACCCCGCGACCTTTGGCTGATAACCTCCTGAAAACTATTCATGCACAGAGGTATCTGGATGCAGTTCGAGAGATGTCAAAGACTGGAGAGGGTGAGATTGCAATTGACACTCCTGCATTCGTTGGTATCTACGAGAATGCAATCATCACCTCAGGTGCAACAGTAACCGGGATTCAGGATGTTGCATCCGGGAAAGTCGATCACTTCATCTCACCTACAGGAGCATTTCATCACGCAAAATATGAGTGGGGTGGTGGATTCTCAATCTTCAATGATGTTGCTGCTGCGGTCTATGAGCTGAAGAACCTAGGCTTTAAGAGAATCCTAATCGCAGACTTCGATGTCCATCATGCAAATGGAACACAGACCTATTTCTATGATGACCCTCAGGTGATGCAGATCTCATTTCATGAGGATCCAGAATGGATGTACCCTCATGATGGATTCATTGAAGATATCGGTGAAGGAGCTGGACTTGGTTATAACATCAATATGCACTTTCCAATGGACTCCTGTGATGGTGTCTATAAGTTTGCATTTGATGAAATTGTCCCCTCGCTTGTAGGGTTCTATAAGCCAGAGTTCATTATCTTCGTACCCGGCTTTGATGCTCATTACCGAGATCGCCTTGCACACCTCAATCTGACCACTGACTTAATTCGATACATCACCATATTCTTTCATGAAGCCGCCCATAGATTAAGTGATGGCCGACTCGGAGTATTAGCGGGAGGCGGCTACACAAATGACTCTTTCAAGTGGGGACTAGGTGTTGTCATGTCTGTTCTGACCGGGTTCAGTTATGAACCTCCAAAACAAGAGCCTCCCTATGAGGATGATGAAGAAACTTGGGACATTGTTAGAGCTAATGTTGAGAAGGTGAAGAGGCTTGTTTTTCCTGAGTTAGGGATTTAGCCTACAATTTCCAAAACTTAGGGAAAGGCTATCGAATCAATGAATATTGATTGGAAATCATCATGAGATGCCAATTCAATGTAGTTGATTCTGGAAACGAAATCATTGGCAATCTCTCTTGCTTCTGAAGATAGCAAGAGTGCTTTCGCACCCTCTCCAGCAGCATTGCCCACTTGAATTATCCGTTCTCTTTTTACAGGAGGTAAAAGTCCAATGCCAAGTGCACTCTCAGGGCGGATATAGCTTCCAAAGGCACCTGCCAGCATTATCGAATCAATATCACTAATATCGATTTCAGATTCTTGTAGCAATATCTTAGTGCCTGCACCTATGGCTGCCTTTGCCAACTGAACCTGCCGAACGTCTTTCTGATTGAACGATATCTTTCGGGATGTACCAGATTCTTCAATCAATAAGTAGCTCAACCCAAAATCATCATCAGCATACACCCTTGAAGAGCTGGTCTGCATTCTGCCACTGTTATCGATGATGTCCATTCTTCTAAGCTCTGCTACTGAATCCACAATTGCTGATCCACAGATGCCCTGAGGAGCCACATTCCCTATTACAGAAAGTTCTGGAGGGCTATCAAGGTCCCTTATGACAACGTGTTCTATGGCTCCTCTCTGTCCACGCATTCCGTGTCGAATGGTTGCTCCCTCAAATGCAGGTCCAGCAGCAGTTGAACAGCATGACAGTGAACCTCGGTTCGACAGAACTATTTCACCATTGGTCCCAACGTCGATTCCAAGGACAATCTGATCAGTCAAGTCTAGTCGCTGAGATAGAATGAATCCAACAGTATCTCCTCCAACAAAACCTGCAATGTTTGGTGGAAGAAAGATGTCAATATTAGGTACTGTAGACAAACCTAGTTCCTTTCCGGAAGTAACGACAGCATCTCGAATGGAGGGTTCATACGGTGCAACACCAAGAGGTTTTACATCCGCACCTAACAGGAGGTGGTGCATTGCAGTGTTTCCGACAATCGACATCCTAGAGAGTGCTTTCATCTCAATCCCAGAAGATTCTACAAGGGAGTCGACGAGGGTTCCAATCTCAGAAGTGACCTTGGTTGTAAGCTCAGTAAGCCCGTCTTGTTCTCGGACTGCATGAGTTATCCTTGACATCACATCCTCGCCGTAGACGACCTGTGGATTGAGTGAAGCCACTTGGCTGATCTGAACACCTGAGTCTAATGCAAGGAGATACGCAACAATCGTTGTTGTTCCCAAATCAATTGCAATTCCAAATTGATTAACACATCCAGGATCGAGAGTCCACCCGTCGAGACGAGTAACTCCCTCGGTGAGTATCTGTACCTCTCCTTGCTCCCAATATATCACTGCTCGAGTGTCCATATTCACTCTGTGCTGACATGCCAAACGAATACCTTGTTCAATCTCATCTGGGGTTAGATGTCTCCCTTCATTTGATGTTGGCTCTGGGGCTGGTTGTAGAAGGATTGAGCACTTGCCACAAGTTCCTGAACCTCCACAGTCTGAAGGTAGATGCAGTCCGACCATCCTTACGGCATCAAGGAACGTGCTTTGCTCATCCACCGAGATGCGTAAGCCAGAAGGCTCGAACATAACAACATGTTTCTTCAAGCTACTCAGTCCTAGATATATACTGAAAGTCTGTCCTGTTCTTTACTCTTCTCCTACAGAAGAATGTATTAGTTGCAATGTGAAGATTGCGCTACTAATCCGGAGAATTTCAAATGCATGTGAACACTGAAGCATGTGTGCCTTCCTCTTGCAACCGTGAGTGCTTGGATGCATGTCAGAGAGTACATGGTGAAAATTCACCACTGAGTTTTCGTGAGGGTCAAGATTTTCCACTAGTTGATCTTGAAACATGCACTGTCTGTCTTGCATGTGTTCGTGCCTGTCCACTAAATGCTATCACAACAGACCAAGAAAAGCGTAGCAGAACCATTAGCCCGAAGAAACCCACAACATGTGATGTGACTGAGTACTGTCCTTACGAAGTTCGTGACTCGTTTGAGCCGATGTCTGAGGCTGATACAGTTTTCGCACGAGTCCAATACGATCCTATATTCCGGTATTATCAACAAGCTGAATTTGCTGGAGCAGAACTGATGATATCGAAGGATATCCCCGGATATGGTCGGTTTGAGCATGAGCTCATTGTGGCAGCATGGAAGTTATACGACTCACGTCATTCAATTCGGCGACCAGGAATCGGTCTTGATTCTGAAGCTAGTGAAGCTGGAGAGAGGAGAGTAACAGATCCTTCGGAACTGACTCAGATGGTGAAGAAAGCTGCACGATTCTTCGGAGCAGATCTTGTCGGAATCGCTCCGCTCAACCGGGATTGGCTATACACTGGGAATCGTCGAGGGGAACCATACAATGTTCCTGAAACATTCGAGTATGTCATCGTCATGGCAGTGGAAATGGATTATGATGCCATTGCGACATCACCTGCGTTCACCAGCTCCGCAGCTGTCGGTTTAGGATATTCATCAATGGCCTTTATCGAACTCGAACTTGCATCCTTCATCCAGAAGATTGGTTATCGGGCAATGACTTCAGGGAATGATGTATCTTTGAGTGTTCCGCAAGCAATTGATGCTGGACTTGGTCAATATGGAAGGCACGGATTACTAATAACCAAGGAATTTGGCCCAAGAGTGCGAATCGCAAAAGTGCTCACTGACATGCCACTTCAAAGGGACTATCCGGATGAAGGCTTTTGTAAGTCAGTCATTCGCTTCTGTGAAACATGTGAAAAGTGTGCAACAACTTGTCCCTCTCAGTCCATTCCCTATGGTAAGGAACAGACCTGGGAAGGAGCCACGATCTCCAATAATTCTGGCATCAAGAAATGGTTTGTCGAAGTTGAGTCATGCTATGGGTTCTGGGTTGAGAATGGTTCAGATTGCTCAAACTGTATTCGGTCATGTCCTTACAACAAGAAGGATGGTATCTTTCATCGGACAATTTTGTGGTTTGTACAACATACTCCTTGGCTCAACAGATTGATTGTAAAAATGGATGACATTGCGGGGTATGGTAAACAAAAGAGCGGCACAAGGTTCTGGAAGAGATTCAGCTGATGAAAATGAAACCCTCGGAAGGCATAAAATGTAAGAATCCAATGTTTCTTTCGAGCACGCTAAGAAGTAATATAACCAGATTCAACCAACAACACAAAGGAGAACACGAAATCTGGAGTTGGCATAGAGATGTCTAAGAAAGGAGGTAAGCGAGCTAAAAAGAAAAGCTCTAAGAAAAAACCTCCTGCAATTCCGACATTTAGTGATGAAATGCTCAAGGTTATCCTTGATGAATCCCATGAAGGAAAAGCGATACTTGGTGATGACTATATCATAGAGTATGTGAATGAACGAACATGTGAGATTTTTAGTGGAACACATGAGGACCTCATCGGCCATGACTTCCGAGAATTCCTTCGAGAAGATGTAGCCAAATTGGTGGCCGACAATTATGAACGTAGAAGGTTGGGTGAGGATGTGCCAGATGTCTATCCAATACATATCATCAGAAAAGACGGCACTGAGGTCATTGTCGAATTGAGAGTGAGTGTGGTTCTTGGACCTGATGGTAAACCTAAGACAATTGCACATGTATTAGACATAACTCAAATTGAAGCAGATTTGAAAGCTCTTGAAGAGTCAAAGACAAGATATAGAATGTTAGTTGAGAATATGAGTGAAGGACTAGCAATTGATGATGAAAATGGTAAGCTGACTTACGTCAACAGAGCTTTTTGTGATATGTTGGGTTATGAGCCCGAGGAAATTGTTGGGATGACTTGGACTGACCTTACTGAAGAGATGGATGAGGATGGCTTCAAGTTAAAGAGAGAAGAGAGGAAAACAGGAGTTTCAGCAAGTTATGAACTGATCTGGCGGAGTAAGACTGGTGAGAAAGTACCCACAATCATTTCAGCAACTCCATTTCATGATCGTGAAGGAAATTTTGTTGGAACTTACGCAGTTGTTACTGAAATATCAGCACAGAAAGAGGCTGAGGAAACTGTTCAATTCTATCTCGATTTACTAAGTCACGATATCGCAAACCAGCTCCAAGTGATAATGACAAGCACGGGTCTACTAGAGGAAGAGGTCCCGCCGACCTATATTGATGATGCTAGAAAGGATATTCTGGATGCTGTCGAACGGTGCAATAGACTGATCACAAAGGTGAAACGAGCAGCGCAAATCCGCCACATCCCACTCTCCAGGATTGATGCAGTACCTGTCATTCACGAAAAAATCAAGGTCTTAGAAAGAGTCTATGGTGCAAAGGTGCATATTAAGGGGTTGAAGAAAACCCTTCCAGTAGAGGCTGATGTTTTATTGGGCGAGATGATTTGGAATCTTCTTGAGAACGCTGCACGTCACAACCCAAAGGAAGAGAAGCAAGTCTGGATTACATGTGAAGCAAAGGATGATTCATGTAATCTAATAATTGCCGATGATGGCCCGGGTCTTAGTGATATGAGAAAGAAGACTCTATTCACAGAACGAACACATGGTGGAGGGGTAGGAATAACATTAGTTTCCCAGATGATTAGGAAATACGGAGGGTCGATTGAGGTTCAAGACCGAGTAGCTGAAGAACCAGCACTAGGTTCAAAGTTCATTGTTACTTTGAAAAAGGCTAAGCCTCGCAAGAAACGTTAGAAGTGTAGTTCTATCGAATTTTGTTCCTTATGCGTTCGTATAACCCTTCAAAGAAGTCCTTCTTCCTGATTTTGCCTTTGTTAATAGTGAAGAAGTTCGTTTTGATGCGATAGAGTTTGTTCTTTATCTCGCTATACCGCTTCAGCCTCTTCTTGCCTACTGCATTATCAATAATAGACGTGACTTTCTCTGGAAAGTTGTCTATGTATTGGCACTGTTTAATTTGTATGTGAAACAGTGTGCTCCGTAGAATGTCGTCTCTAGAGATACATTTAGTCTCCGCAGTCATATGCACGGTCCCCACCTAATCAAGGCGGTTTTTTTCTTATGAAGATTCTAGATAAAAGCTTCATGAAGTCTAGTAATACTGTTCCAATATTGCCAAATATGGGTTGAAGTTTTAACTTAGTGTGTACGAAGCATATACGGACTGACCGATCTTGCGTATTGCATCAATCATTGACATAAGCCTTGTAGATGTTCCTGGTATCCCAGTCACTGTTCTTTTTACCGCAGGTTGTAACATGGACTGTCCGTATTGCCAGAATGCTGAGATCATTCCTATCACGTCTGGTGAAGAGATGTCGATAGATGAGATTGCACAACAACTCCGAGGACACCTCACTGATG
>JASFEF010000023.1:0-24865 GCA_050124975.1 Candidatus Thorarchaeota archaeon
AGCCATGAGTGGGAATGCGAATATCAATGCCATCAATATGAACCCTATCTGGTCAAGAAATGGAGATGGATCGCCACTCTTTACATTGACTCGTCGCTTGATGAATGAACCAACCACATCCCCAGTTAAAGCTCCCAATGACAAAAGGAACGCTGCCGGGATACTAATACTGAGCACATAGTCCATCTCTTGAGTAATTGTCACAAACTGTGCTAATATTGGTCGTAGGTATGGCGCAGCCAGAAATTGTCCTATGCCTGTGAGTGTGCCAAAAAACACTCCCACAATGAAGCCTCTGATTGTCTTTCCATCACCCAATATACGACGACCATCGCGAAAAAGCCCGCCTCCATCGATTGGCTTACCACCACCGCCCAATACAGGAGTAGCATTGGCAATCCATGCGGACAATCCTAGCCAGATTGTTAGCTCGAAGATGGCAAATTCCTCGTACATCGGGTAATACTCCATATCTGCCGTCTAGTTATCCAATTTCACTCTTTCTCATCGGGCCGCTCGGTTGAGAATCCTCTGTCAATGAGATACAGTCGACCATCAGAGAACTCTCCTTCAGGTGATACTCTCCTGATGATTCTCTCTCCAGTTCCGCGCGCTACACGCATTTTCACTGTGTAGTCCGACCAGTACTCTAAGATATTCCTAGCAACTGGCTCAAAATCGTCGGATCCTTTGAGCTGCGACCTAACCTGATTTAATACAAGTAATGCAATTTCATGATTTCTAGCAAGCCCTTTCAAAATTCCAGCCTGTCGGTTCAGTTCTCGATGATTTGCATAGTTTGTCTTCTTATCTTCGAGCTCCAATCTATAGTATCTGGTCAAAGTATCAATTATGACGAGTTTTGTATTCTCACGCAAATACAACTCCAAGTCATCAATTAATGCTCCCTGTTCATTGAAACCCCTTGGAGCCAGAATCTTCACCCTGTCCTCTATATCACCATAGGAATGCGTTGTTATTTGTTCAAGTCGTCTTACCGGTGATGTGTTTTCAGAGTTCACATAGATAGTCCCGAAATTGAGTCTGTACGCGTGCGCCACGAACTGCAGCGCAAGAGTGGTCTTTCCTGCAGCTGCTTCTCCATAGACATGGGTGAACAGACCAGTGTGTAGACCACCGTTAAGGATGCGATCCAGCAACGATACCCCAGACGGAAGAATCAAATTCAATCTCACTGCCATCATGTCGTCACTTTCGAGTGATAAGCATATCTAGAAGGACCGATATCATGCGTAGGTGGCTGGTTGCAATTGCCACAGAGAATCCCAAGGTGCTCTATCTTGTCATCGAGCTCTTGAAAAAACTCGATATCAAGTTTGTAGTCTGTCCACCTGGCGACTCTCGATGTGAGGACGTAAAATTAGTCATAACAACAACAGAGGACCCCAACAACCATGACACAATAGTCAATGTTGATGAAGATATGGACCCAGATTTCACTTCTATCGAGATTTTGTCTAAACTGAATGATGTTCATAACCCTTCTTCTGCAGTGATAGGTATTGACCCTGGAATGCGGTTTGGGGTAGCACTGGTCATTGATGGAGTTGTAACCTTCAAGAACTCGCTCACAACTCCTGGAGCTACAGCTCGTTTGACTTCACGCTTGGAGTCCTATGTGACTCGCCTCTTCCCAGATTGCAAAACAATTGTGCGTGCGGGGACTGGCTCAAAACTATACTCGACACTGTATCTTAGAAACATGAACCAAGAAGTCCCAAATCTAGTCATCGAACTTGTGAATGAAGATCATACAACACTATCTGGTGGAGTCACATCTGATCAATCAGCAGCGATAATCATTGCTGGAAGAGCTGGTAGGCCACTAACAGAGAATGATAGAGTCCTTGAACCAAAAGAGGGGTATGTCAAATCTCTGAAATCGTTTGTACGACGATACACACGGGGGGAAAGAGAAATCTCTTCAGACGAAGCTCGCTCCATCCTTTCCGGAAACTTGTCACTGGACAATATTCTAAATAATGACTCCTAGACAACGAAGAAACTCTCAACTTGATGTGAGGTCACCTCTGGATTGTCTGGAATTATTTGTGTGACATCTGCTAGCCAAGACGGAATAAACCTACTAAGATAAGCCGTACCAAACCTTTGGTCGAGCATCACAATGACGCCTTTGTCATCCAATCTTCTCACAGGTCTACCAGCAGCTTGGATGGCGCGTGTCATTGCTGGAAGAACATAGGCATAATCTCTTCCTTTCTGATTGAACCTTGAATCATAATAGTTGATCAGTGCTTCCATCCTTGGAGTGGGTTTTGCATAAGGGACACCCACAACTACTACGCTCTCCATTGTTGTACCTGGGAAATCTCCGCCCTCTGAATTACGACCGCCTTGCACGCCAAGAAGCACAGCACCACCACGGTCACCCTGCTTCTTGAAATCGTCAATCAATTTGTCATTCTCAACACCTTTCATTCCAGGCTTTTCCACGAAGAGTCTACGTCTGAGTCGTTTCTCAAGACCTGCATCAATCAATGATTTACCAACCGAATAGCTAGAGGTGAAAATCCCAGTATTACTTGGGGTCGCATCTGCAACTGCTACACAATGATCCACTATTCTCTTGAAGGTTGACTTGCTTCTGTTCTGGAATGAAGTGTCTAAGTCACTAACAATCAATCCAAGTCGATTTATCCTCGCAAATGGGTTTTGAAAGGTTGCTTTGACTGCATCTGCTCCGAATCCCAGCATCTCAGAATATGCATCCAAGGGTGACATTGTGCCAGAAATTGCAACTGAGCTATGTACCATGTTCAAAACGTTCTCAGTGACTGATGTCGGGTCTAATGCAACAAGGTCCAATGAAACCCTCCTGGTTTCTCCATAACCTCTACTAGAGGCTAGCAGGAACGTGTAGTCCTCCCTTTCCGCACATCTTAACCACCTGACCAAGAACTCACTCACTCTGTGAATTGAAGAGCGTGGGAATTTTCCAGCTTTCAGAAGACCCCGGCGTATCTTTCCCCCTAGGTCTTTCATATGTGAGAGTATCTGTGGTTGGTGTGTTAACTGAGCTAGCTTAATCGTAGACTCAACTATCTCCCTGGGATTCACTGCCTTCTCTTCAACCTGCCCCATTTCTGCTGAGAGCTCCAAGACAGTTTTAGCAAGCGCTCGTGCGAAGTCCTTGGATGGTTCATCATTGTAGGTTGTTGCTTCTCGTAGTGCCTGTCTTATGGCTCCAATAGACAATGAATCACTAGCAGAGTCTAGTGCCGTCGCTGGAACATTGTGAGCTTCATCTTGCACGAGAACCATCCTTGAGGGGGGTGTATCAAGATCAGGAACAAACACCTCGAGAATCCAAGGATCGAAGACGTACAGGTATGAGAGTGCAACAACATCGACCACCTTTGCAAGACGCTTTGTGAGCTCATAGGGACAAAGTGATTTACTAGCAGCAATCTTTGCAATCTCAGGGGCTGAAAGAACTCTCTTTGGCATATCTTCTAGAAGCTCCTCCGGAGTTCCAGCATGACGTAGGTTTTCGTAGTATGTACATCTTCCAGTTGCTTTCAGTTGTCCACAAACTTCAGAAATAGGAGCAACAAAATCGGCGTTTTCAAGCACAAAAGAGTTCAAACACATATGCCGTCGTCCACGGAAGGAAACACCGGAAACGTCGTTGTTGTCCGATATCTCTCCAAGTTCTTCCATGACGCGGTCAAGTTGTCTGTGAGTACGTGCACAATAGAGGACCTTCCCCTTCTTCTTCTTCTTTATCCAAGGTAAGACGCCACTCAATGTGACACATGTCTTTCCAAAACCGTTTGGCGCCTCCGAACAGATATGAATTCCTGAATTGACAGACTCCTGAATCCTAGCCATCATTTCCTCTTGACCATCGCGTGCTTCAGGATACGGAAAATAGTCCGTATAACTCGAGGAGTCTTCAGTCATTAGACCTCTATCCATTTGCCAGTCTACGCCTTGATAATCCTGTTGCTTCCAAATCCCCTTGCGTTAGTGATTTATCCTACCTCAGCTCTCTGATGATTGATTAGATATGGAGTTCGATGACATTTCCGAGTTTTCATCAGAAACCTCTGCAGGGACCATCAAGATACGCATTATGAACATGACAAATGGCATTCTAGTTCTAATCTCTGACTCAAACCAGTTCAGACTTGGACTATCTGCCATGGCAATCCCTGCAGGACACGGTCGGTCTGAACCCACATCAGTTGGTTTCTTCACAAGTGAGATTGATAGCACGTTGGTACGAACTCTCGCCGAGAAACTAGCTACATGGACTAATCAGACATGCATGCTTGTGGTTGGAGTGAGTTCGCTGACTCGAGAACGAATGCTTGAGCTCATGTCACTGTTGAGGGACCATCTCCTGACCTGATCTGGTCAGCTACTTCATGTACCCATTGTCCGGTTTCATCAATTTCACAAAGACTCTCTACGTACTCCTCCCAGCTCACTCCACTAGCTTCTTTCCATTTCTCATACGATGATCTGAGATTGTTGAATGCCTCCCGATGATAACGGCAATACTCACTATTGTCCAACGATGCCCGACCACAAATCGTGCAGAAAGTCACTTGTCACCCTCCTTCTGCTGCTTCTCTGCTCGTTTGGTCCGCCTCTCTTCAAGTGCCTTGAGTTCATCTTGTCTACCTGGGCAATCAGTCCAATTGATACATGTTTCCCACTTTCTACGACCTGAAGTCACCTGGAACATCTGATATCCACAATGTGGACACTCTTCATCTAAAGGAGACAAGTCGCCTCTCTGTGGGAGTGGGAATGTCTGGTCGCACTTCCCCTCGCTGTAGTTTGAGCATCCCACAAACCGTTTCCCTGTCTTGCCTGACCGAATCACCCGGAGTGTGCCCTCACCACACTTTGGACACTCACCGAGCTCCTCCTTAGATTTCCAGTATCTTTGGAGGCCCGTGACAAGATCATTTCCAATATCCTCCTCCCGTGCCTTGAAATTCTCTAGTAGTTCTAGGAGTTCCACTTTTGCCCTCGATAACACATCCTCTCTGTTCTTGTTCTCTTGTCGGATGTCATCCATCTCCTTCTCCAAGAACCGCGTCAGTTCCGGAGAGAGAATATCAGGCATGTATCTCTCCATGGTTTCATAAAGAGCATATCCAAGGGTTGAGAGCTCAAACCTGTCGTTGAGTGTGTATCCCCGTGACTTGATGGAGTCAACAATCCTTGCTCTTGTCGCCTTTGTGCCTAGATTCTCTCTTTCCAAGAGTTTCAACAGACTGGATGGATTGAACCTTGCCGGTGGTTGAGTGTATCTCTGTTCATCACTGACTGGACTCAGTAACAACAGTGTTCCTTCAGATATCCCTGGAAGTTCCCGTTCGTTTGTCTTAGCATATGGCCCATAGAACTCCATCCATCCAGGTTTCAATATCCTGAGACCTCTTGAATATAGGACATGATTCTCATGTTTGATGTCTGCACGAAGATGTTCTTTTACTGCTGGCTCACCAAACAGGGCTAGAAACCTTCTCACTATGAGATCATACAATTTCTTCTCACTGGGAGTGAGTCGTTTAGTTGGTTTTGACCCTGTAGGATGGATTGCAGGATGAGCTGGGTCTGACTTCTTTCCTTGGACCGGAGTAAGATTCCCTGCTCGAACTACTTGCTTTACCATTGTTGCATAGCTCTTCATTTTGCCAAGCCCATCGAGAATCTCCTTCAAATCTAGAGTCTTGGGCAGTTTCTCACTACTTGTCCTTGGATATGAGATGACTGCATCCAGATAAAGGGACTGTGCGATAGTGAGTGTTCTACTTGGTTTGAAACCAAAATGACGATATGCCTCCGATTGAAGCGTGCTGAGATTGAATGGGGGATGTGGCTGTTGAGAAGTAGTTCTATTACTAATGGAGTCTACATGAGCCGTCTTACCATCCAATGCTCTCACTATCTCTTCAGCATCATTCTTCCTTTCAATGCGTTTCCTAGAGTACTCTAGCTCGATTTCTACGCCATCATGAACGGTTTTTGCAAGGATGACCCAGAACGGATAGGGTACGAAGAGGTTGATCTCCTGTTCTCGTTCAGCCACATACGAGAGAGTAGGCCCCTGAACTCTCCCAGTAGACACTATTTTGAACCACCCTGCTGTATTCTTCACAGCGAGGGTCAGAGCTCTTGTGAGGTTGATTCCATACAACCAATCAATTTCATGTCTGACTTGACCTGCCTCAATCATTGGGAACTCCAAAGTGTCTGACATATTGTCATAGGCATGCTGTATCTCTGAGTTTGTCAGGGAACTGAAGAACATCCGATTCGCATTTTCCGGGTCCGTTTTACAGGCGTGTTTCAATGTGAGATATCCAATCAAACTACCTTCAATATCGTAATCTGTTGCAACAACAAAGGAGTCGACATCCTTTGAGAGCCTCTTGATTAAATTGATGATTGGTTTTGTCTGAGTTGCCTTTTTTTCAACTTCATACCTTGGGACCCATGTGGTTTCCATCCGTGGATAGGTCCAACCTTTCTCGGTCTGTTTTAACTCAAACAAATGACCAAGCGCATAAACGACTATGAGATCATCATTTCCTCTCTTGCATTCATAGTATGATGCTCCACGCTTCTTGATCTCGGAGGGGGCTTTGTTGTCATCCAGAGCATGAGCAATACGCTTTGCTGCAGTGGGTTTTTCTGTGATAACCATCACTCTGGACATTCTCTTCACACCTCTCTTTGTACTCACAGTTTCAAACAATTACATGCTCAAATAGCAGTTGTGGCACGAGTATCAATCCATAGTAGTACAACATTGCATATCGCGTAAGTCTTAAAAGCAGACGTAAAATGGGGACCGCTCGAGGTAAGATATGTGAAACCCTGGTGGCCGAGATTCATAGTAAAGCCAAGAGTGCGACTCACTAGGCCCAGTTTTGGAATGCCTACTCGCCCTCCGGACACAGTCATTTTTGGAGCCATGTTCCTTGCTATACTATTCATCCTCGGTGGCAACATATACACCCTAGTCCGAACCCCTCCTGCTATTGCAGGTAGTCAAGGTGGTGCGCCTATCTTAATCGCACCTGGGATTGACCAACAACTAGGAATGGAAGGAATTGTTGCATCAGTCATTATTCTGGTTGGCGTGTCTGGTCTTGGTCTAGTATATTATGCTTCCAAGTACGTCTTTCAACCAGGATACGCGACTAGACTCATGATACTTGGAATGATAATGGCAGGTGTCGCATTCCTAGTCTTCAGTTACCTATGGAACATCAAGGCGGGCCTCCTTTAGACCCAATTTATCCAGCAGCGACTCAATCATTACAGTCTATGTTAGGAAGAGATAGTCTACACCAGACTGTTTCAAGAGACCAGAGATTAGCTCTTCTGCTATCTCCAATTTGATCATCTTCCTCTTGTCTGCAGGAAAGTGTTCTTCATACCCTGGTTTGGACCATCTGCCAACGACAGTGCCAAAATCCATTCCTGCAAAGGTGATTCGCTCTGGTGAATGTTCAATGACTATGTGGCATGCCCTGTCTCCATCAGTGAAGCCTCCCCATAGAAAGGCTCTATCAGTTGGTTCGACCTGTGTGCTTCCTAGAACATCTCCTAAACTGGGGACAATCGATTTCACAGTGTCAATATTGTCTCCGTGAGCATGTACAACAACAAGAGCACCATCATCCTTTACTTTCTGTAGATGGTCTAAGTCACCATCCAAATCGGTCACAACCACATCACAGTGTAGACCGAGTTCGAGGACAACCGAAACAGCACCATCAGCCACAATAATCACAGAATCTGCAAAACCATCCTGTTTCATTAGCGACTCCAAGTGTTGCTTTAGCGATGGACCTGCACCACAGACAATCACTTTTTTCCCGGATAAGCAGTCAGATAACCGTCTTAGGAGAGGGTCAGGATCAACTGGTTCAAGCAATGATGTGAGGAGGTCAGTGGATTCTCTGTCTGCATCGGAATCCAAGCTGAGCCTCTGCACAATGTCCAAGTACTTTGGACGCCAATCAACCCATCTCAAAACAGCTCACCAAGATGTTACTTCATGTCATTTTGACCTACGTAAGGCTTCCCCCATTTGGATTGCCACTTTTGTTTCTCTCACATCATGTGTTCGGATAACATTAGCACCATTCATCACAGCTACTGTAGTCGCCACAACTGACCCAATCAGGCGGTCATCTGGATCTGGTTGTCCAAGCAGATGACCTATGAATGCTTTCCTTGACACACCAATGAGAAGTGGATGACCAAGTTCCAGAAAACGGGTCAACTCTTGGAGGATTGCTACATCCACACTTGGCGGTTTCCCAAAACCAATTCCAGGGTCTACGATTATCTTATCCGACTCGATTCCAGCACCTGTTGCGAGATTTAGACTGTCCTTCAACGACTTCAATGATGCCTGAACACTTCCACACGGCATACCGCAGTTTGCCATCAGTACAATAGGAACTCCTCGATCTGCCACAAGTTCTGCCATTTCTGAATCCGCCTGCAGTCCGGAGATATCATTGAGCATAGACGCACCAAGTTCTAATGCAATCTCTGCAACTTTCGATGATGTTGTATCAATCGAAATCGGTGGGTGCTTAGAAACCGTAATGGAGTCAAGTGCTTGAGAAACCCTCTTGGCTTCTTCTTCAACCGAGATATCCCCCGTACCATAGACCTGCTTCGGAGCTGTTGACATACCCCCAATGTCAATAATATCAACACCTTCTTTCGATGCAGTATCAATCATCGCATGAAACGTGTCAATACTATCAGCAACCGCTCCCCTGTAGAACGACTCAGGCGATAGATTGATCGCACTCATCACTCGAACTGGACTGTCTGGACCTATCATTAGTCCTCCTACATCGACATTCGGATTATCACTCAAGTGATGATACCTCTAATTGTACAGCTCCATAGAAGGAAATAAAATGGTAGCTGAATCCGCTACGAACGCCTGTAGGAGCATATAATCGGTGAATAGACATGAATAATCCCCTAAAACGCACCCATCTTTATGATTGGCATGTAGAACATGGCGACGTGATCCCGTTCGCTGGATGGGAAATGCCTGTTCGTTATGCCAGCATAAAAGAAGAACACATGGCTGTCAGGGACAGCATTGGTATGTTCGACACTTCGCACATGTCGAGGTATACTATCAAGGGACCTCAAGCCACAGAGTATCTTCAGAGCCTTACAACCAACAATGTCAGAAAACTGGGAGTAAACGGGGGACAGTACACCACCTGCCTGAATGAAAAAGGTGGAATCCATGATGATCTAACTCTATACAGGGTCGGTGAGGAGGAATACATCTGGATAACAAACGCAGTCAATGGACCTAAGATCAAGAGTCACCTAGAGAATCACGCAAGCGGTTTCGAGGTCGAAGTAATCGACAGATCCTGCGAAATCACAATGATCGCAGTCCAAGGTCCAAATGCGCTCAAACTCATGAACAAGATGGCAGGCTACGATGTAAGCGAGTATGCACGCTTCTCGTCATATCGTATCAAGCTAGCTGGATACGATTGCTATCTCTGTCGAACTGGATACACAGGAGAGGATGGTGTGGAGATACTCCTTCTAGACACACCATTCAATGATGAGGGAAAGAAGAAAGCAATTGCGTTCTGGGAGGAACTCCTTACTCAGGGTAAGGAGTTTAATATCAAACCTTGTGGGTTGGGTGCTAGAGACTCCACACGACTTGAAGCGGGATTTGTACTCTACGGTCACGAAATCGATGAAGACACTTCTCCAATAGAGGCGAGAATCCCATATGCTGTGAAGTTCAAAGTAGAACCTCATTACATTGGATACGATGTTGTAAAGCATCACAAGAAAGAAGGCGGAATCAGAAAGACTAGAATTGGTCTAGTAATGTTCGATCGTGGAATTCCAAGAGAAGAATATCCTGTACTATTGAAGGGCGAAATGATTGGAAAAGTCAGTAGTGGTGGGTTTTCACCGACACGGAACAAAGGAATAGCTCTTGCCTTTGTCAAACCTGGGACAGTTGCTACAGGCGATATTGTTGAGATTGACATAAAAGGCCGAATACGAAAAGCCGAGGTTGTGACCTGGCCATTCTATGACCCCACTATTTACGGAGCGTCCAGAACGCAATAACCAAACTGATTTAAAGTGGAGCAACACCCCGCAACATGTAGGTGGACCTGATGAGTGACACCGAAGTAAAGGATGATAGAAGTTATAGTAAAGATCACGAATGGATCAAAGTCGAGGGCGACGTGGCTGTAGTCGGAATCACTGACTTTGCCCAGAACTCACTTCATGAAATCACATTCGTAGAAATCTCTGAGGTCGGTACTGTACTAGAAGCAAATGGTGAGTGCGGACTGGTAGAATCAATGAAAGCATCATCAGACATCTTCTCACCTGTGAGTGGCGAGATTGTCGAAGTAAATGCCGAACTTGAGGATGCCCCAGAAATAGTCAATGAAGATCCATACGGCAAGGGTTGGTTTTTCAAAATCAAGCCATCAAACCTTGATGCCGATATTGCTGGTCTTATGGATGCCGCAGCCTACAAAGAGTTCATTGATTCTCTTTGAACGCTATAATGAAGGGGCATAGCCCCTTCTGGGCACCTATCCTCTCATCTAGACGTGTTTTTCCATGTAGGACAAATTTACAATTAACAGCAACCTTTTTAGCGAATCACAAAATCGCTGCCGATAGTTCGAAACAGCTCGGAGACTGTACCATACATGTCATTTGGCAAGTTCAAAAGGTCCACAGGAAGATTTCTACGTCAAGTGTTCCATAGACCAAAGTCAAAGATTTCACGCGGCTCTATCATACTTGTTGTGACACTTATACTGATATTCACAACAGCGCTCATGCTTCGGATTAAGCCAATATTCGATTCACAGCCCATTGTTCGCGCCTTCGACCCCTGGTTCCAATTGAAAGTGACTGACTACATTGCAGAGAACGGTTTTGGTGCTTTCTTTACTTGGTACGATGATACAACTTGGGTTCCATTTGGCCGTGATATGGCAAAAACAAGCTACGTTGGAGTTCCATTCACAAGTGCATTCTTTTACTTCCTGTTAAACTGGATTGGTATCAAAGTTGATGTTCTCACAGTATCTCTACTCTTGCCAGCTTTCATGGGTGCCTTAACAGCACTTGTTGCCTTCTTCCTAGGAAGAGAGCTTTCAAACAACACAGTTGGACTTTTCTCAGGTATTTTCACAGCCTTTATCCCTGCTTTCATAACGAGAACCATTACAGGCTTCTATGACAATGAATGCATAGGTGTTTTCGCAATTGTTCTCACCACCTTTTTGTTCATTCGTGGTTTAAAGAGAGGTTCAATACTCTCATCACTTGGTGCCGGTCTTGCACTTGGCTATCTGCAAATATCCTGGGGCGCATCAGAGTTCATGCTTGGTCTCTTTGCTCTATACGGATTCATCATGCTAGTCATGGGTCGCTATAGCCGACGCCTACTAACAACATACCTTCTGACATTATCATTGGGTATCTTCATCGGTGCACTGATTCCGCGAAATGGTTTTGGTAGTCTAACCAGCTTTGCCATTTTAGCACCAATTGGTGTTGGAGGGCTATTAGTTCTCTACGAAATATGGACAAGACTCGGGGGATACCGTGAAACAACCGCTACTGTTCTAGCACCTCACATGAAACCAATACTAACTGGTCTATTTATCCCCCTGATCGGGGTTGGGGCATATTTGATGTATAGTGGTGGTATCGAGCTTGAAATCACTCCATACAACACAAATCCCGTGATACAGATTGGTAGCAAATTCCTCACAGTAATCAACCCATTTGTACGTCTAGATCAGAGGATTCTTGCATCAGTTGCTGAACATCTACCGAGTCCTTGGGGGAGCTTCTACAACATTCTCCTCATTCTGATATTCTTCTTCCCACTTGGGATGTACTTCCTATTCAAGAGAGGCCGCGATGAAGACTGGTTAATGCTTCTTTACGGCTTGACTGCAGTGTATTTTGCTGGAAGTATGATTCGTTTGAATCTAATACTGGCTCCTGGGGTCGCAATTCTAGCTGCAGTTGCAACATACAACATCCTCACGCCGTTTGCGAAAGTTGTCACGCAGAAGTCAGTTTTTGAGAGGCGAAGATTCAGAATGAGTTCATCTTTGACATCTGAACATGCACTCACTGCTTTCGCCTTCATTGGCTTGTTACTTTCGGTCAACATCATACTTGGTGTCCAATATGTATCAATGCAGGTTGGAAACCCAGAATTCGCAGGGGCGGATCTCTCATCCACCACACAATCCACTGATTGGCAGACAGCAATGACTTACATCCGAAATGTTCTGCCTGACGATGCAATTGTTGCCAGTTGGTGGGACTATGGATACTGGATAAACGGCGCATCGGACAAACAAACGATAGTAGATAATGCGACGTTCAACAGCACGCAGATAGCCCTGATGGGCTACGCGCTGATGGCTCTTAATTTCACGGAGTCCCTCCGTACTTTCAAGAACTGGAACGCAACTCACGTGCTTGTATACTTTGGCCACAGATTCTCTGGTTTCGGTGGTGACGAAGGAAAATGGCCTTGGATGGTCAGAATTGCAGAAGATCGACTTGGTAGTGACGTGATAGATGACTCAACCTACCTGAGCTCGACCGACCAAACTCTGGATCCCTTCTATTCCTCCACACTATTCAAACTAATGGTGTACGGAGAACCGGCCAACCAAGATGAAGCAAGCTATATGGATCTTTCAGACACCCGATTGCAACTTGATAATGTTCTTTGGGGTGACACAGCCTACACAGATCACATGCCAGTTCAACTCTATGGTGCGTTCTCGGAACCCTACTACAGCTCCGGCTATGGAACAGTCAAGATCTACGAGATTGACTATACCATGTATAATCAGTGGCTGAACAGAACCAACGCTGATTGGATACTGGGACTCACTACAGAAAATCTCGATGCATCACTTGATGGCGAGATTCAAGTGTCTGAGGAAGAGTTTCCAAGTTATTCTGTATCATTTGGAGGCGGCTACGAGGCTCAAGTCTATACACAGTCCAACTCCACCCACATGTACTATGGAATCCACATGGACAACTACACGGTTGGTGATGATGCGTTTGGTCTGCAGATATCTCCACTAGGCTCACCACAGGACTCTGATCTTCGGATTGTGAACTACAATGGACAGAATTTCGATGGTCATATCCGCTATGACGGAACATGGGGTGAGGATTCTGCAGGAACCAACTCAACCCAGTTTGCTACTGGAGAAAATGTTATTGAATTTGTGATCCCCCTAGACGGAGGAGATCCACAAGACCTCTCAATGGCCCAAGGGATGAACTATCAGATCAGGCTTCTCTGGTGGAACAATGTGAATCATGGAGAACCATCTTTCACAGGAAATTGGGATGTCTTCTGGGTTCCAATACGTCTATACTAGAACCAAACAGATTGGTGGTTGGTCTAAGAATCAACCACCACGCTCTCTTCTTTCACATATGGATTGTTTTCAATCAGACAGAGTCTGTTGCGTTTTACGCTTCGCCTTCCTACGGTACTCTCCATACTTGTCTTGTGGGCTGTACTTTGCTGGTCTTGGACTAGACACAGAACAACCACACTTTGGACATGTCTTCTGATCAAGCGTGTATTGCCCGCAGTTGCTGCACTTAAAGAGATGAGTCATTTCAGACCCCTACTTTCTAACAAAACTAATACTTCCAGACCCTTTCTCTATAGTCTTTGTTACTAGACCAAGAATGTCTGAAAGCAAGTCCTCTGCTTCTTTGTAATCTGGACTGACTATTCTGAGTTTATATCGCGGTGAACCAAGTGTGTAAATCTCAGTCGTGGATTTTTCGCGCGTCTTTCCTTCAGCAAGACCCTGTGATAGAGCATTCTTGATCACCTCAATACCGTTCGACCCGGGTACTGTGATGGTCATCTCTCCATCTATTTCGACAGACGGGATCTCAATCCTCTGCTTCGCAAGGTCTGCAACTTGTTTCCGAAGTTTCTTGGTCGCAGCAACATTCTCGAAGACCTCAACGCCACCATCAGCAGCACGTTCAAGGCCCTTGTAGATCTCTCCAAACTCGTCCTCAATTGGCCAACCAATCTTCTCGTAGACTGTTTCAAGAGAAATGTCATTTTCCTTAGCAATAAGTTCGAGAAGTTTCTCAGCCTTCTGCGCACGTTTCCACTCGTTGTTCTTGGTTCTCTTAGCCTCAGTAGAAACCCTTCTGAGAGAACAATCAATGTGCTTCTTTTCTGTGTCCACTTTCAGGACCTTGACAACAACTCGCTGGTTCTCATGGATATGATTACGGATGTTCCTGACCCATGTGCTGCTTACCTCTGAGATGTGAATGAACCCTTCCTTCTCTCCGTACTCTGGCAGAACAACATAAGCCCCATAGTTCGCCACCTTAGTGGCAACTGCAATGGCAAACTCGTCTGGTTGCGGCCATTCAGCACGTTTCAGGACCATCTTCTTTTCTCCCTATGGAAGTACCTCAATCTCTCTTGCGGTTGGCTCCAGCTTTGCTTTACCGCCACTGGGTTTCGCCAACACCTTTTCACATTTCAGACATTTCACCTCTGTGGTTGCATGTCCAAAAATAATCTGCTCGTTCTCGCAGTCTAGGCATTTCACCTTTAGGAACCGCGACCTTGGTTGTTGAACGATATCACCTTTAGGCAAGTCAATCACCTACGCTCTTTGAACTTCGACCTTCTTCAGTCGCATGCTCTTGGATTGGATAATGTGGTCACACTCACCACATTTCAACTTAAGAACAGTCTTCTTTGTGGTCTTTGCGAACTTCTTCTGGATTGGTTTTGGAAATGATCCATATCCCCGAGTCTTCCTCTTCATCCGGCGCTCACCCTCGGACATACTACGCCTCTTGCCCGCCTTACCAATTGACACGGCGTGTGGTGTGTATTTCTTACACCGGGGACAGTATTTATTCAGTTCGCTCTTCATCTTCATTGGCATTCACCAGTCTTGGCCGTGCGAAACGGCCTAGAGTCCTTTATAATCGTTAGGGCGTGTTCACTCTGAAGGTGAGTTCAGGGCGTTATGCGGCGGCTAAAGCGGCAATGTGTGCAATCACCGTTGCTATCATCAGGATCGCCGCCAGTATCACTACCATCGTCGGCCCAATCTTGATGCCTGGCGTTTCGTCTTCGAAGAAACGAATTAATCCAGCGCCGCCTGAAGGCATCGGACCTTCCCCGCGTTTCTTTCTTTTCTTTTTCGAAGTCTTCGGCATCATATTCACCTTACGTAAAGGATGGCTTCTCTCACCGTGTGAGGTTTATTAACTCTTCTAATGGTTCAAAGACTTTGGTTTCTTTTGTGACGACAATTTTTCAGATAGAAGCAGACCACTGCAATCTCACCAAAGGATTTACTGATGGGGATTGAAAAGGACCTATGCCTTGACTGAGGTTTCCAGCTCATCCAATCTCTTTAAAATTCTCTCTCTGAGGGTCTTTACACCCAGTGAGTCTGTGAAGGTGAGGGCATCCCGTAGTGTCATCAAAGCAGCCTCAGTTTCACCAATATGTGTCTGATACTCTGCCTTGAGAAGCGCGTGTTGCATCTTGATTCCAGGATAGTCCTTCTCTCTTGAATGAATCCCTAATCGCGTCATCCATGGTCCAGATGATTCGAGATCTCCCTGACCTTTGGATCTCTTTGTCATAAGTATCTCTGCTTTTGTTAGAGTAATAAGCGCACTATTAACATATACTTGATATTTCAACCGTTCCGCCTCATCAAGTGAATCAACTATGTATTGCATACCTTCTTCCAAATTCCCTAATGATAGTTCCAACAGACCTGACACAAAATTGTAATTGAGAAGGCCAACTTCATCTCCCCGTTGTAAGACTATTTTGTGGGTTTTATTGAGAAGTTGAAGGACACCATCAAGCTGACCAAGTTGAATCATAGTTCTAGCAACCGCTAGTACATAGATTCGATGCTCAGTCGAAGGCAACTCTCTCAGAGCCTCAGGAGTGAAGTCTTCACCATCCCTCCTCCATTTCAACCATTCAAGAGCCTCTTCTGGAAGATCAATATCACAGTATAGACGAGCCAATACTACAGCTGATACAGATTTATTATGACCACTTGGTTCGGAGATACGGTTTGCTTCAATATAGAGTTCTGCAGCCAAATCATATTCTCCGATGATTGTGTGAAAGAGACCCAAGTCTGCTGCTTCTGTTGCAGCCCAACTCAGAGCTCCAATTGACTTGAAAATATGATAAGCCTCTTCTTTTTTCCCAATAGCAAGCCAGATATCGGATTCCTTCAGTATACCAGCAAGATCTGTATTAGCATCACACATTCTTATGATGTCATTATACTCCTCTGCAATTTTGGAAGCCCGTTCGAATTGGGCTATGGCACCTTGGATGTCTCCTCCATCTCTGAGATCCCATCCGCGCTTGATGCAGACCTCAGGTAAGAAGCACTTGAGTTCTGGACACCTCTCCATTATCTCTTCAGCCTCATTTAGAAATTTCTCCTTTTTGAGAACTGGAGCGAATTTTCCCCCTCCCATTAGAAGATGAACTCGTACCCAATCTTCAGGAGATTTCTCTAATGCTAGCTCTAGCGTGGATGGAACTTCATCCCAGTCTAATTCTATTTGAGCTCCATGAAAAGCAAGAGAGTATGCCCAAGGTCTGAGCGCATCATCCTCTAGGATGCGTTCGCGCAGTCTATCGAATATCTGAAGATTGATTGCCAGCCAAGCTTGGATGGTTGTAAAATATGAGAGATCGTTTGTTTCTTCTTGTGTCAGAACAATGTCTACAAGCCGATTCACAAAATCATCATATCCATCCGCTTCATTGAGAACTGCTTCAACAGTTTTCCGTGTGTTCTCTGTGAGAAATGGATAGAAGTTGGTGATTGTGCCAAAAGGTTTCACACTTGACCTCCACCTGATTCGAAACTGACCCTCTAACTTCTTGGAAGAACTCGAATATAAAGACCTCCAGAACCCATCTCGCTCTTCACATCCAGCTGTCTTGTTGTGTAGTGACCTCTGGAACACCGAATGACTTATTACAAACTAGTTAAAGAGTTTAGGTTAATTCTGTTAAGGTATTCGCATTAACTCAGAAGGCAAGAAAAATGTTCAGATATCTTCGATATCCAACCAAGCAACAGGGACTCATCTGGCTCAGACGTCGCCAGAGAGAGAGACCCTCAGAGATTGCTAAGGACCTGAAGGTATCACGACCATTTGTCACCATGGCCCAAAAGACAGCTGAGGAGAGAATCCTCAAACTCCTTCAGCACACAGCATCAGTCAATCGAGTAAAGATAGAGCGACTCAGCACACGATATGGCATTGCCAAGGGATACTGTGCTGCCTACGACACAGACACATACATCTTCTATTCTCCAAAGATTGGTCTTCAAATCTGGTATGAGCACGAGCGTGATTGTGCCGCATGCGGAACGGAGGACCAATGCCTAAGGACTCTTCAAACACTGGCAGAGGAGTGGGAAATCCCTCTTCCAGATGACAGGCCTCCAACAGAACTCGGCGTTTACCTGGTTGGTATTATTGGGAGGCGATTGAAGTGGAATCAGAAATAAGAAACCGGTCAAGAATATGCCCTGTTCCTCCAGGCTCCAAGATAGATCTGAACCGGCATCTGAAACCTAGAACTATCATGGCTGTGAGTTTCACACTCATGTTGACAGCATCCGGTTTCGCGTATTATTTGATGCAACCCACTGTGGACATAATACCAGGCCCGTGGAAAGGGCTCAAGGTTTACACCCCTCATGGTGCCATTGCAATTGATGGGGATGCCAATTTCTCAACCACAGCTCTGCTAGAGGGATGGCCTGGTGATGGTTCTCCTGGGAATCCATACATAATTGATGGGTTGGAGATTGACCGTGGCGGTGGAGTCGGTGACTGTATAATGATCAACAATACGCGAGTCAACTTCACTATAAGCAACTGCAATCTCACTGGTGCTGAATTTGGAATCTACCTAGAGAATGTCACCAACGGTGAGCTAGTCAATAACATGTGCAACAATAATTGGGGTGGTATCATCCTATTTGAATCGGATCACAACACCGTGACGAACAACACGTGCACTAACAACTACCAAGGCATCACCCTCATGTCCTCAAGTTCCAACACCGTGACCGACAACACGTGCACTAGCATTGGTAGAGAACCAGGGTGTAAAATGAGAGAGGGTATCTCCCTCTATCAGGGATCAGATTCCAACACTGTAACCGACAACATCTGCAACAGCAACGACCAAGGCATAGTCCTCCATGAAGCAGATTCCAACACCTTGGCTGACAACACCTGTAACAACAACACCGTGACCGGCATCGAATTCGAGTATGAATCAAATCACAACACCCTGGCGAACAACACGTGTAAAAACAATGGCCATGGCATCTGGCTCCAGTACTCAACGTCCAACACTGTGACGAACAACACCTGCTCTAGCAATGACGGAGCCGGAATCTATCTAGCGAATGTGGCCAACAGTGAGCTAGTCAACAACACCTGCTTTGCCAATGGCATAGCTGGAATCTATCTACAGAATGTGTCTAACAACCAGCTAGTTAACAATACTTGCAATCAAAACGACAACTCAGGCATCTTTTTCAATGATTCAGATTCCAACACCGCGGTCAACAACACCTGCAACAGCAACTGGGCAGGATTCAGTTACGACCGGTCGAGGGACGAAACGATACTTGGCAACACCTGTAACAATAACACTGGACATGGCATCAACTTCATGGGCACTGGTGGTACTTCATTAGCTAACAACACGTGTATTGGCAATGGCCATGCTGGAATCTATATGAAACTTGGACACTACAACAGTGTAGTGAATAACACCTGCACCACCAACGGGGTAGGTATCCTTCTCGATAATTCAGATTCCAATAGCATAGCTAACAACAGCTGCAACAGTAATGACCGCGGCATCGAAACCTATTACTCATTTCTGAACACCCTAATCAATAACATCTGCAGCAACAACAACTGGACTGGCATTTTCATGCAGGAATCAGATACCAACACAGTGGAGAATAACGATTGCTCCAACAACGGAATAGGCATCAAGCTCGATTATTCGGATTACAACACATTGGCATACAACGACTGCTCCAACAACCACATAGGCATCAACCTCTTCGAGTCATATTCAAACAACTTGTATGGCAACGACTTCTCGGGTTGTGAATTTGACATACTCGAAGATAGGGAGTCCATGAAGGATGATCCTTTAGCGTTCCTGTTGACTATGCAGCTAGCAGGAATCATAATACTCGTTGCAGGATGGAGAATTGTCAGGCTTTCGAGGGTTAAGTCAAAGGGGGAGTAAAAGCATGGCTTTCTACTGTAGACATACCAATGAGCACACCTTCAGAGATAATGACTACCGAATATACAGAATGTTCAGATCTTTGTCGCGTGGACAAAGGAGGGTAGATGAATGAAAACAAGATGGATACAACTGATTGCAGGATTAGCAATGTTTGTGCTTTGTATATCAATATTCACAACAACTACAGATGCGACAGTCATTTGGGAAGACGACTTCGATGATGGCAACTATGATGGCTGGACAGTCTGTGATAACTCGACACTTCATGAAGGCAACTATGGGTGGAGTGGTTCAACTTGGTCAGCTGCTAATTATTATCTACAATTAGAAGATGATTGGGGCATAATAAGTCATCCAAGTGATGTAGCATATGGGAGATGGAGTTTTGATTTCAAAGCTAACGGGACACAAATGGGTAATATCGCGTTCATTAGTAACAATTTCTATGAATTGAATGATACGCTTGGATTATACGAATACGGACAGTTTTACTTTATCAATTTCGATGTGGATACATATCCAGAACATACTTTCACTATAACTCTCAATAAGAGATTTGATGATGACAAGACAATACTTGATTATCATGCTCAAGTACCTGCTGCAGGTTGGCATCACTTTGATGTAACCAGGAATACGACTGGTTGTTTTACAGTATACCACAACGGTTCTCAAATCATGCAGGTGGTGGACACAGATATCGACACATCAGAGATGTTTTGGTTGTGGTGGTCAAAATGGCAAACGCTTGATAATGTTGTTGTAGATGATAATTGGAATTTTACAATTAATGGAGCAGTAGATGGTGACATGACCACTATACTCATCATCGCAGGTATTGGAATAGCAGTAGTTGTCATGGTGTTAGTTGTGTTTGTCAAACGTCGTTAGCGAAACAAAAGGGATGAGGGTCTTCCGAGACCCTCTATTCTTTGTTCAAAGTTCAATTCCTACCTTACTTCAAATCCAATGGCTCTGGACAGACACACGGACTTCTCTCACACTTTGAACAGACATCACTGTACTTCTTGTAGAATGCCTCTGACACATCAATCTCTAATAGATTCGCCAGAGAACAGAGCCATGCAAAGACATCTGCAATCTCATCAGCAAGGGCATGAGTTGAACCTTTGTTCTCAATTGCTTCTTGTAGTTCATCAAGTTCCTCGAAGGTTCTCCGCAGTGTTCCATCCACTCCTCGAGCACGGTCTCTCTCAAGGTAGATCTTTCGCATCATTTCCTGTGCTTCTTCGATTTTCAATGGAAACCCTCCATGAGGTCTGCATTAGCAGCAGACCCTACATGAATCGTAGGTGTGCATAAGCATCTGTTTCAGTGTCGAAGGCGTAGTGCACCTTCTGGTAGTCCTTCCGGAACTCAGAAACGTCAGCTGCAATCTTCTCCTTCTTCTCACCTTTCATTACTAGTCGATGCATGAACTCGGCAACAGCATCCATCTCTGACTCCTTCATTCCAAGTCTGGTAAGCTCACTTGTACCAAGTCGGATTCCTCCGGGACTCTTGTAGTCCCTGCCACGTTTCTTGTCCCATGGAAGAAGGTTCCTGTTGAGGACGATATTGGCGTCTTCAAGCTCTTCCTCAACAGTGGCACCATCCTTTAGTGGAGTTTCAGTGATGTCCACTAGGATTGTGTGTGACTCGGTGAAGCCTTTGTGCTCTGCAATAACACTCCAACCGCGCTCATGGAGTGCCTGAGCCAGAGCTTTCGCATTCTTCAAAATCTGTTTCATATATGGTTCACCAAATTCCATCAGTTCTGCGAGGACAACAGCAAGTCCAGCTACATTGTGAAGATGGTGGTTACTTAGCAGTCCTGGGAATGAGGCTCGTTTGATGGGCTCTGCGAAATCTTCCTTAGCTAGCACGATTCCATGCTGGGGTCCAGGCATTGTCTTGTGAGTGGAAGCTGTCATTATTTCTGCACCCTCTCTCAATGGATCTTGGAAGAGTCCAGCCGTAATCAAACCTGAAACATGTGCTGAATCGTAGCCGATTACCATTCCATATTCATCGGCTATCTCACGAAATTCCTTGACAGGATGTGGGAATGGAAAGACACTACCTCCGAAGAGTAGGAACTTGATCTCATCTCCCTTATCATGAAGCTTCTTTATCAAGTTCATACTTGCATCAATATCGATATTGAACTCCTTATCGTCAAACACCCAGTTCCTCACTTTATGGCCCCTGATGGCACCAGCAGTACCTCCGAGATTTCTCCTAGCATGAGAGATATGGCCTCCATGCGCGATTGAGAGGGCCATCATTCTGTCACCAGGGTCCATCACTGCAGTGTACATCGCTAGGTTGGCAACAACGCCTGAAATTGGTCGTACATCAGCAAAATCCGCCTTGAAGAGTTTCTTTGCCAAATCGATGGTGATGAGTTCCACCTCATCAATGAACTTACATCCGGCATAGACACGCTCACCAGGCCAGCCTTCAGCATAGCGGTCTCGAAAGTCGCTGACTATCGCAGACCTCACAGCTGGTGATGACACATTCTCAGATGCTATGAGATTGAGAGTGTTCTGCATC
Source organism: Candidatus Thorarchaeota archaeon (assembly GCA_050124975.1). Taxonomy (GTDB): domain Archaea; phylum Asgardarchaeota; class Thorarchaeia; order Thorarchaeales; family Thorarchaeaceae; genus SMTZ1-45. Next base: position 22,013 of record JASFEF010000023.1, read on the forward strand.
CATTTGTCGTGTTTCTCTAATAATTCGAATACTTCATCGTAAAGCTTCTTGTGATCGCTCAAACTTTGAGCCTCCTTATCCTGAAGACGTTGGGCGCTAAATCAGGCTCCGTTATATGACTTGTGACAGTTACAAAATGAAGAGTCTGTCTAGGTATGAGGTTTGTTTTCAGCGATGCGTGAGAATGTTTCTTCCATTGTTTCAGGTGGCACAATCTCCTTGTCACGCTTAAGGAGGCTCATTGCCTCTTCAGGACAGTTTGCTACGCAGACTCCACATCCTATACATCTATCCAAGTCAATGGTCAGGGCATCGTCTTTGAAACTCAATGCCCTCATCTGACAGAGATCCACACAAGTTCCACAAGATGTGCAAAGGTCGAGGTCAACAGCAGAATGATAGTTCGTTGAGAAGAAATCTACAGGCTTGGGCATTGCCCTCTTCCCACGGAGAAGGCCACAACAGCAGCCACAGCAGGAGCAGATGAACTCCGGTTTCTGTGAGTTGCTAGGTTGCAGGACCAGACCCTCTTGTTCATTCATTTCAATTATCTCAAGTAGTTCGTCTCTACTTATCTCACGACCCCACCCCTGGTCAATGTACATCTGCGCAAACTCCCCAAATGAGATACAGGTTTCCTCTCTCTCAGTCACCTTACAAGGAGAATCTGCAAGATCTTTACGTTGACGGCAGATACAACTTGTCACCATGATTGGCTCATCGACTGTGGAAAGCATCGCACGAAAATCGTCATAGCTTGCAACTTCATCTTTTGGCTTGACACTCTTCCCAATAGGGATGACTCTTAGTTGCGTAGGCCGGGCGCTGAACAAGTTCATTCCAAATGCTTCATTGTTGTACCTATGGATATCGTCTGAAAGTTCCTTGGTCAGTTTGTTCACTTGGAACTCATAGATGCCCACAACCCACTGAGCTCCACTATAGGACTTCTCACCTGCTTCAGACTTGGAGTGAATTAGTCCCTTGCTTGCCATTATGTCGAGTCTTCCTTCAAGCTCTTCTAAAGATAGACCGGTGTCTTTCAAACGATTAAAGATACTCTCCAAGGACTCGTTTGGATATGTGGAGTATTTTAGTTTCGTAGCCAATTTGGCCTCCTCTGGGGTGAAAAGCTGTCTTAGAATCCTAATCTCAACACCAGATTCAGTGGCAGGGAACCCGGCTGGCATACTATCAAGGTGTAGCTGAAGCGCTCTGTAGACATCATCACCCATTCCAATCTCGCCTCTATCAACCATCAGATATTCTTGTAACCCCTTGGAAAAAACCATCTGAAAAATCAACCTACAAAAAACCAGAATAGCTAATTTGGTGCATAGGTTTTATTTTGAAGTTTGATGAACGAAACACTGGTATTCGCAAATGACAATCGAAAAGAAAGACTACTCAAACTACATCTCATTTTTGATAAGTGGTGTCAGCATCGCCTCTCTATTTGCTGTTTTCACATTTACAGTCATTACATTATTAGTGACACAACTTCCGGACCCCACTTTGATTATTGCCCAAGTCATCCTTTTTGTTCTAGCCCTCATCTTTGATCTTCTCCTCTTCATTATTGGTTGGAGCTTCTGGTTTGTACTGTATTTCTGTGATCGAATCCCCCCTATGACGAAACCGGCTCGAAATGCTACAATTTTGGCATTTACCTTGTATCAGATGATTGGTATTGTCATAATCTTGATGTTTCTGCTTTTGAATCTCGCAGCACTAGCACTTGCTGCATTCTTGATGTGGTTGATATTCCTAGTTCTAACCTATGTCTTCCACTATCGTCCTCTGACAAGATTCCAAGAAACCCGAAAGAAGTTTCGTGGAAACTGATTCATGGAAAAATGAATGTTTTTCGTGGTGTGCATCTTTTCGCGGTCAGGATTTGAGTTGAGTATCAACTTGCTTTCCGAACTCTCTACATTTCGGTAATTCTTCCTCTAAGATTGGTCCCTTCATATCCCCAACTTGTATAGATAATCCTGGAAGCAACAGTTCTAATCCTGGGCTTCTCTCGTTTATTCTCTCTTCCATTTTCTTTACTGACTTTTCGAAGTCCTCTTTGATATATGTGTCAAAAACAGCGATTTTTTTCCCTTTTAGTTCAAGTTTTCCAAGTTTATCGATGAATTTCTTAGCTCCTCTGGTTGGTCCACCGAAATGGGTAGGACATCCCATTAGAATTGCGTCATATTCATCTATTTTCTTGAAATCGACTTTTTTCATATTACTGAGTGTAACTTCAATACCCTCAGCTGATTTTATGCCTTCTACAATTGTTTTTGCTACGGTTTCTGTGTTTCCGTATTTTGTGTCGAATGCGACGAGAACTTTCATTATATTATCTCCATTGAAACTACCAATTAAGTCGCATTGAATGAATCTGATTCATTATATCTAATTACCTCTCCAACCAAACATTTACACTATCTTTAGGTATGCGCCACACTTCAAGCTGATGTGACATCCAGATTAATGATGAACAATCTTGCAGATGTTCCGAAAGCTCTATAACCTGAAATGGAGCAGATGGCGGTTCGTGGGCCAGTGGCTAAGCCAGGTATAGCGACAGTTCATTCAGAACTTCTCTGGGACAGAGTGGGATTGGCGACTGAGAAAAGTTGTATTGACTTTTATCTCAGATGAACCAACAAGCGCAGTCGTTGAGGAACTAGGAATATCGATTTTACACAGCCATCTAACCGCATTTCTATACAATGGCCAATCTGACTCCACATCATCTGGTTCTGGAATGTCTTCTGGGAATTCCCAACCATCCCGGTCGCTTCTTTACACTATAAAGCCCGGCGGACCAAAAAAAAAAACAAAGCCCACCCCCGA
>JASFEF010000024.1:0-24462 GCA_050124975.1 Candidatus Thorarchaeota archaeon
TCTGAGGCGAAAACAGTGACTGTGAAGGTACGAGTGAAACGACTCTCTCCTGATGCTAAGATACCAAAGGCTGCAAAGAAAGGAGATGTTGCATTTGACCTCTATTCAGCTATTGATTATGAACTCAGACCAGGAGAGCGTTTTGCAGTGCCTACAGGGATTGCAGTTGAGATTCCGCGAGGATACGAGGGACAGGTTAGACCAAGGAGCGGGCTTGCGTTGAAGGAAGGGATTACGGTCCTCAACACTCCTGGAACAATTGATAGTGGCTATCGTGGTGAGGTCAAGACGATTATGATGAACCACAGCAGGGAACCCTTCAAGATCACTAAAGGGATGCGAATCAGTCAGTTAGCCATCCGTCCTGTACCTGAGGTCGAGTTCGTCGAGGTAGATGAGCTCTCGGACACTGAACGGGGAGAAGGTGGATTCGGAAGTACTGGAAGATAGTCATACAGTTTAACTGGTTTCACGAGAGTTACATCATACGGCCTTCAGTAGGGAGGAGTTTCGAGATAGTGAATGTTACTAGGGAACGCTACAGTCAGGACTATGGTTGTTCATTCATTGGTGTCATTGCCTCAGTGATAGTAATTGTTGGATTGTTCGTAATTCTGTATTGGAGTAATATCCCCTATTCTATAGAACCCATAGGACCCTCGATACCAAACACTGATTTCGAAATCATATTCGTACCGGAATCGGCTCTTGTACCTTCTTTAGTACTCTTAGTTGTAATAATTTACTGGCTCTATATTCGTCGAAACCGCTCAGCATTTGAATCAGTATAGACGCTGTCGTAACGTTTTTAATCGTCAGTCTTCGTGACTGATTTGCTTGGGCCGGTGGTCTAGCCCGGCTATGATCAGGTTGGAGTCATTCCAACTGGATAGAAAATACCGCATTGACACATGTGCTTGACTTCCACGCACGTTCAAACGTGCGGTGGTCACGAGTTCAAATCTCGTCCGGCCCACCACTTCTTTTCGAACAGATTTGTAGAGAGTATTAGATACGTGTAAGAGTGATTGTAATTCCTTCCCAGAAATATGGATATTCATGAAAAACGATTGGAACTCCATCTTCTAAGGATATTACAGCAGACCAACCATATGCACCTACACATGAAATGGCTATTGCTCCAAAGTGGAAACTATCTCTAGAAAGTCGAGAGTACCATGGGTCTTGAACCGGAGCTCCTAAGCCACCTCTTGCTCGGTCATAATAAAGACCATCGATGTAACTCCAATCGCCAATGGGTAATAGGCTGCTGGAGAACAATCTAGTCAGAACACTAGCGCATTCCGAGTCTAGGTTTGTGCCATTATCGAAGGTCACAATTACTTTACTTTCATCAACTATTGAGTCAGTGAAATCGTTTCGGTCGCAATATAGTGGAATGTTAGGTAGGCTGGTTATTTCGAAAACAACAATTGAGTTGTTTAGTACTGTGCAAGGTTTCTCAAAGAAATCATATCCTAATGCTTCTACGCTGTAAGAAAATTGATCTCCAACTTCTACGTTCCAATTGAGATCTCCAGCATACATTGATTCGTGTATTATTACAAATGATAGGGCAACATTTAGTGTAAGGAGTAGAGATGCACCTTGTAGTAATTTTCCTCTAAATATGGCTGTTAAAACATGCTTAGTTCTTTGTCGATAACGAAACAACACAACAAAGGAACCACACCAAGTTATGGCAACCCAGATTATTCTAGAGAGCAACCAGAGGGGAATAAGAGAGAAGCATAGGACTAAGAGTAGAAGAATGGACCAGTCACGTGCGGTTCCATCATCTTGACTATTCATCACACTCTGACATTGTAGATTTTTCACTTCACTGTTATTATGTCAGCAGACGCACTCTTTATGCTAAGGACCACTTCTTTTCACTAATGAAACTCAAAAATAGAAAAAGAGGAGGAGATGAGTGATTTCACACTCATTTCCCTTAGATCATGATCTTTTCCGCAGTACCACTACTGCCCCGATAATGACTACTACAGCTATACCTATTCCAATATAGAGAAGGTTGTCCATGATTATGTCTGGAAGTCCTCCTCCGGGAGCAGTCACTGTGACAATAACCGAGTCCATAGCATTATTGCTTCCAATGTCATAGACAGTAATAGTACAGTCGTATACTCCAGCTTCAAAGTCATCCAATTCCAACACAATTGAACTACCTGAAGTCCAGGAACCTGAGTCTACAACGGTGTCATTCACCGAAACCTCGTATGTAGTAGGATTGTCATCGGTTGGAACCCAAGTGATGTTTTGATTTGTCGACCCTTCAACAAACTCTAGGTCATCTGGATGATTAATGGTTGGGGCGGTACGGTCAGTATAGGGTAGTAACCCAGTTCGTTCGATAGTGATAGTCCCGATGAGCTCGGAAGTTGTGACGTTCGTGAAGATAGCTGTGTGGCGAGCCAAGAATCCATCGACCTTCAGGTAGTCGGTATGAACCTGATGGTGAACATCACCGCTGACAATATCACGCGAGTATCCCCAGAACCAAGGATCCGAAGCATCGAGAGTGACATTAGAAGCAGGATTCAGGGTTTCTGTCATGTCACTGACCACGGACCAGTTTCCAATTGGCATCGAGAGTTTCCAGGTGTGTGAGAAGAAGGGCTCATATGACACTGTACCATTGGCCCAGTACAGTTCTGCACCAACATGTGGAAGGTCGTCGAAGTCAGTCATGATTGCAGGGATGGTGGGTAGGCCATCCGGGTCGATCTCAATGTACATCATCTCATCCAAGTCTGGGAATCCGCTCGGACTTCCAGTAAGAATGACATGGAAATCAAATCGCGCTCCATCTTGATACCCCCACATCAGGTTGTGATATGAAAACCGATTAGCTTCATAATGAGATTGTAGCTCTGAAGTTGTGGTGTTAAAAAGCTCAACACGATAGTACGAGAACATCCCATCGAACTTGGAATATTCACCCCAAACGGTGATTTCACTGTCATTGGTGCTATTGGTCTTGTAGGTGAAACCCCAATAGTCGGTTTCAGAGGTTATTGAGAGGTCACGCGCCTCTGGGAGAATCACATCATCAAGGTCTGTGGCTGCAAGAGTGTTGATTAAATCCCAGTTTCCAACCGGATACTCGAAACCTGCAAGAAACATGAAGATGAGCACTTCTAGACCCATAGCCGTGCCATTTTCATAATAGGCTGTCTTATCCACGTAGTCAAGGTCAGTTAGGTTTGTTAATGGGTCAGGTATTGGTTTGTTTGCATCCACTACTTCAAAGTAGATTATCTCAGTTGGGCTGACTACCCCCTCGTTCGATACGTCTAATGTGAAATAGAAACGGTCTCCATCTGCCATTCTATAGAATAATCCTTGACTTGTAATTGCTACTGATTGAGTGATAACAAGTGCAAAAGTAATCAGTACAACTAGTCCAAGAGTAGTGCTTTTCTTCAATATTCCACCTCCAATGGATAGTCCACTAACAGAGACAAGTGTCTATAAACTATCTGACAAACAATATCAAACAGATAGGTTCCGCTCTTTGTGTTCTAGAAGAACATTCCAGCACGCTCAGGGAAACGTTTCCTGAAAGTTCTCTCTGCAGAACGATCGAGGGATAGTTGCCTCTTCAAGATCTCAGGACTCAAAGAGCCTAGGTCAGGTCTCATAAGGACAGGACCACGGAGAATTGGAGAGGGAGTGTCTGCAGAGATGTCCTCGATAGAACGAGGAGTGCGTCGAAGGATGTCATCAAGACTTAGTTTTGGACCCTTCTCGCCAGTCAGAGAGTTGAGGATACCATGTAGATCAGACTCACTGAGAGGTCGAAGTCCAAACTCCGGTGATGAGCGAATTGAATCAACAGCATCACAAGACTCCGGTAATTCAACTCCAGCACCAGTGAACTCGTATGGATTGAGTGGAATGAGTTTCAGCTGAAACGCGGAGTCAGAACTGAGAACCAGCATCTCCCCTCGAGGAGTGCTCATGATATGCCAACCCCTAGGACGCTCTGAGTACTGCTGGAGGATGCGGGGTACGATTTTGTCTGCTGGTTCTGGTTTTGGCACTGTTATTCACTAATGATTCAGCACAAACACAAAAAGCACTATCGGTATTTGCGAGATGGTCTCAAGTGCAGGGTAAGAGTACGCGTTGGATGTTCCTCATGGCCACGTTGCAAGTAGTTCTCCTAGAGGGGTTGATTTCTCTACCAATCCCTGGACAACGTTACCGTACTCCTTGAGATCAGTAATTATCTCAGAGGCGACTCTATCAATATCCCTGACATCGTCAAGCACAAATCTGAAAGTAAGGGGTAGTCCGTTCCTTCTCACTCCAACTGCAGTCAGAGTGAGCCTTCTGAGTTTCTTATGGTCATCCATGAAAGGACCTTGGTAGAATTCAGGGCTATAGACTAGCACTGCAGCTTCTTTTGCCACTTCCATGAATTCAGATAATTCATTGAGTTGCACGGGGGGAATGAAGACGTTTTGTTCGGTGCTCACATTTTCCATCTCGCTGTTTTGAAGACCCTGTATCCCCTTTGTTTCCGATGGAGAATTTCAGCATCTTCCCTTGTTTGCGGCCTCCCGGCCACTATGGTATGTATAACATCAAATATATATAAATGTATCTAATCTTTTATTTTTTTCGTTATTTGTCTAAATAAAGTATTGGAACACGTGTTCTAAATATCACAAGAATGAAATCAAATGGGAAAATGCGCGATTTCAGAAAGTAACACAGACTTTGCGAATCCTCAAAATCTGTTTAGACTTGATGAAAGCGAGGTATTCGAAGACCCTCTTTATCAGTTCTGATTTTGCGCGAGCGCTGATTGACTTGTAGAAAGTATATCCTGAGAATTCCTTCTCTAAGGCCCTATTGCAGACATAAAGACGAGGATCTGTATCGACAGTCGATTCTGCAAAAGGCGTTCTATCAATGCCAAATGGTGTTGGGTCAGGATCATCGTAAGAGAAGTCGTCCTTGACCACCTCTTCGACAACATCCAGAATACCGGTCGTCATCATTAGGCGAATACGCTCAATAAGTTCCCCTTCTGTTTCAGCTAAGACCATGAGGAGTGCCTTGACCTGGGGTAGTTCGGCAGCGTTGGCAGCTTTCAGATAGAAGTCATACTGATTTGCTGTGGTTGTCAAAGCTAGCTTAAGCAGATGTTGATGTGAGGTCGATTCGCTCATTGATATGTAATTATGCAACAAATGAAGAAATCACTTTCTGTCCTGTACTAAATCCTGCCTATTTGGCGCTAGAAGGTGATGCATACCTTTCTAATTTGCTCAATTTGCTGTGATTTGACAAACGCCAGATACTCAAAAAGACGACTTGCAAGCTCTGTTTTTGCTCGAGCAGCAATTGAGAGATAGAATGTGTAGCCCTTTATCTCCTGTTCTAAGGCCTTGTTGCAAACGAAAATTCTTGGATCTGTATCGATTCTCTCGGGTGCGATGGGAGAGTCATCTGGAGGGTCAGCGCCCACTTCTACTCTCCCCATGGCTTCTATCTCATCAAGGATTCCGGTCACCATCATATGACGAATATGCGCTATCAGATCTCTCTCTGTATCAGCAAGAACAAGCAATAGTGCCTTCACCTGAGGGGTCTGGACCTTCTCAGCTGTTTCGCTATAGTACTCATAGTGACGTGTGGACATCGCCATTGCCATGTTCAATAGAGGATCTAGTGGGTTCTTGCGACTCATAGGAGTGCGATGAATGAACAGAAGTAAAGAAATGGGTTTCTATGGCGCACTAAGGTTTCTTGAAACCGTTCGGGTTTGCAAGGTAATCTGACACCATCGCAAATTCCTTCTCGGTCATCCTGTCCCTAATCAGAGGTAGGCCTTCATCTACCAGATCAATGAGTGAGTGGAGGTTGATCTTGAGCTCATTGGCACGTTCTCTTGCACCTTGCTGTCTGTCGACAACCACTGCTATGTCATCAACAGTAAAATCACTGACACCTCGTTTCCCTAGTTCGGCAATGACTTGGCCTCGCGCCACCAGTTTGCTTTCCATTCCAGTCACAAGGTCATCAACAAGGCAGATGGCATCACCATCCTTGACTTCACCCTCAAGCAGTGAGTGTTGTCCGTACTTACTAATGACCTCCTGAAGTGCCTGTTCAGTCCTAACGCCAATTATCTTTCGAGTATGGCATGCGGGAATTCCTGATGAGAGTGACATTGCTGTGGCAATTGGAATCCCTGCAAACGCGATGCCGACTAGTCTGTTAATGTGAGGTGCTTCCTCCTTGATGAGCACACCCAAAGCTTGACCTACTTTCTCAAGGGTTTCTGGAAAGGAAGAGAGGATTCTTAGTTGAATATAGAAAGGACTCCATAGTCCTGAATGCAAGGTCCAGCCTTCAGGTTTATCCCGGACAGATGTCAATAGCATCCGGTTCTCGTAGATTTCCTGCATAATGCTCTTCTTCAGGCTTTTATCCACCAACCTCGGCACCAATATGGATAGAGAGTGTAGACATTCTTAACTCTGTCCCCATTGCAGAGATTACTTATGGAGAGAGCGCTAATTATTTGACCATGAACCACAGAGACCTGGCTTATTGGCTTCTAGACAATGGAGGTCCAATCATCAGATTCAGGACTCTCGTGGACATCTTGGAGGAGCAGGATGTCGGTACTGTATCAAGAGCACTGAAAGAAATGATGGAAAGTCCCGAGGTTGTCAAGTGGCTCAATCTTATTGGACAGAGTCTTGCTTTCAACGATGTGCACTCAGGCAGACCGGATGCTTTCGAAAATGTGGTTGCTAAGCTGGTTCAACTTGGATGGCGTGCTGGTTTACAGCCTTTTGATAACAAGACATTGTCTTTCAGAGTCTGGTTGTCCGAGAATTTAGACAAAGAGCCTATTGCAGCCCATGAGGTCTTCAAGAGGACATTAATCGCATCAGTTCTTGCACGTGCTGGATACCAAACAGTCGAAGCTGTTCAGAAGCAAGTGCTTTCACGTCTAGATACAATTCACGATTTCTCAATGAACCCCAACTTTTCGCGTATCTTCACCGACAAGTCAGAATATCGAGGAATTCCAGAAGGACTAGCAAGTCATGATTTAGTTAATCCTGAACTCTATCCGCAACAACGGTTTGCGCTTCCCTGGATTCATGATGTATATGCATTTGGTCACCTCGATATAGTACTGGAGAATGACCAATATCGTGAGATGGCTGAGCAGATCATGAAGATGGTTCTGATTCCTGATTATCAGAAACTTCCGTGGAGTTATGGTATAGCTAAATATGGAAAACGGTTCTTTGTACTTGGATGGGCGGCTCATCTTCCAGGTTACTCTGAAACTCCAGAAGGAAGAAAGTTTGCGGAGATGCTTCTTGTAATGGATGCATTGGCCCCTTTCATATGTATTAGAGAAAGTCTATGGTTCCAGAACTCGATGAAAAGCCTGGAAGAATACCGAACGGAGCATGGTACATATTCATTCCCAAGGACTTGGCTACCTGAGAAGAAGAGAGGTTATTGGGTTGGTGGGGAATACATGGCTTTTGATCAGCGGAAAGGAAGACCTAATGCGATAGAGGTCGAGTCGACCTTTCGGGTCCTCTCCATCAGAAAGCGAGCAGGTCTGTCATAGAGCAAATATCACTTGTTACTTTTGCCTGTGAAAATCACTGAGAGAACTCTGTTTCTAAGAACTAGATAAGCAAAAGGAACTGATAACCCAAACGCAACAACAAAACGTAATGGCCAGAAGAGAGTGAATGCGGAGTTATAATCAATATACGACCAACCAAAGAGGGCGACTAATGGTGGAATCAAGTAGAAGAAAATCGGATGTATTTCATACAGGGTTTGAGAGTTGATTCCTAGAAATTGTATCCTTCTACTTATTGATGATGAATCGAATGTGCTTGATAGCATGAATATGACGATAGACCCTGAAATACCAGTGATTAGGTATATCCATCCGTTTACGCCAAAGGCATCATCGACCATACTCACAAAGCCATTGTATAGAGAAGGTATTGACCAAACTACGAATAGAATCATGACAACTATTGCATCACGAATTTTAGAGTTTGTACGCCATGCTTTCAAGCCCCTATACCTTCTCATCTCGTGTCCAACAATACAGAACGCTGTTGTGTACAAAACACTGTTCAGACGCCATGGTACAAGCAAGGGAGAGAATACGTCTTTAATCAATAATGCAACAAGTGGGAGAAGAACCACAAGGGGCCATCGAACCCTTGGATCGTGAGAACGTGTCACTGACTCAATCATGATGAAGAGCAGGAGACCAAAGTAGAGGACAGGTAGAAACCACAAGTATGTAGGTTGGCCTGGAGGTCCAGCTCCATAAAGAAGCCAGAAAATCAGCTCACCCGGTGTGAGGTAGGTATCAATTGAACCTGTCAGTGGAATGAAAAGGAGTGTCATGATTAAGTATATTGCAAAATATGGAATCAGAAGTTGGCGGCCCCGAGAGATAGCATATTGTTTGAGATTCTCGCGATGTTTGTCTGCATTGTAAGTCATTCCAGCTAGAACGAAGAACATGACCATTACAAAACCAGTCATGAATGAAACCGCTGAGTATAGATAGGGATCACCGTGCATTGGAATCATGGAATGGCACAGAATCACAACTATTATGCCGACTCCTTTTGATATGTCGATCCATTCTAGCCTCTTGCTAATGACCTGTTCGGTCTGAGTCATGCAGCTCAATGTAGATGTGGCACTATAAAAATCCGTAACGCCTGCTCCCCTTGGTAAGCTTTTTAACGCTCTCCACCGCGGTGTGTTTCTAGGCGCTCGTTGTCTATAGGGCATCAGCTTCTGGTGTCCTGAAAAAGGGGCTATGATGGATCCCTGCCATTGTGCGGGGGTTTATCCCTCGGAACCGTAGAACGGATCCGGCCCGGGTTCAAATCCCGGCGAGCGCACCACTCTTTCTCAAATTTTGATGGACTATAATAAATAGAAGCTACTCCTCAAAAAAATCTATGAACGAAACTCTGAAAGTAATCGATAATCGAAGATCATTGAGAGGATACGATTCGAGGGAGATCTCTCCAGAACACAAGAAGTGGATCCTTCACAGCGCTTTTCGAGCCCCCACAGCTGGAAACATGATGCATTATTCCATTATTGAAGTGGCAGATCAAAAGATGAAGGACAAGTTAGTGAAAACATGTGATAACCAACCATTCATTGCAAAAGCTCCCTTAGTGTTACTATTTCTAGCTGATATGCAGAGATGGTATGACCTCTTCATACACTCCAATGTAAAAGACCTCTGTAAGGAGCGCGACCTTGAATATTACACTCCTAAGGAAGCGGACTTGATGCTTGCTTCATGTGATGCTCTAATCGCTGCTCAAAATGCAGTCATTGCTGCAGAGTCATTAGGAATTGGTTCATGCTACATTGGCGACATCATGGAGAACATAGAGATTCACAGGAAGATGTTTGATCTACCAAGGTGGGTCTTTCCGATAACCCTCCTATGCTTTGGGTACCCTATACGAGAGGAGAGGGATGAACGGGAAAGAACTCCACGGTTCTCGGAACACTTCATCTATTTCAAGAACAAGTACAAACATATAGACATCAAGGAGTTCGAAGCCGAGTATACCGACCGATTCAAAGATAGAAAAGACCTCTTCAAGGATGTTTCAAACATTGGTCAGCTTCTCTATTTGCGAAAAACGGGTTCAGAATTTGCAGCTGAAATGCGACGTTCGGTCAGGGTCGCAATTGACGATTGGATTGAGTGAGTTACAATCTTGGTAGGCAATATTTATGCAGCTGAACAATAGCTTAAGTGTAAATCAGATGAATTAGGATTGTTCAAGTCAGGAGACGATTTGAAGATGATGAATAAATTACAGGATCTCATGAATGACAAGGTCCCAATTCAGTTAGTTATAGATGCTATCACAGACAGAGCGCATCATAAGGTAGTCAAAGGCATTATCAAAAATGTTAGCAGAAATTACGTTGAGGTTGGTAGAGCTGCTACGGGTGATGAGAAATCCCAGTTTGGTAGTGACGAGGTGAAGGTCATAATCCCACTTGAAAAAATCGCTGAAATCATCTACAGTACCAAGTAGGAAGATGGTTGATTCTCAGTTCAATGGACCATAGGCATTGATGGCATTCGCCCAATACAGTTTCCGAAGGACAGTGTGAGGTAGGTCAAGACCATTGATGAATGTGCCACCCGAGCCTTTTGTGTCCGCATCCTCAAAGGGGAGAGGCTCATCACGAACATCAGTTTCCCACAACATCCTCTGAGCGAAATATCTCCATCTGAAATACTCCATATCACCTCGGTTTGCGGATAGGTCTGTGCCAAAGAGAATCCTATCAGAGTACTTCATTATGAAGTCACGAGACTTCTCCACATCCTTACTCAGTTCTCGTGCCATCCAACGTGACGATGCTGTATCTAGAATAACGTTTGAGAATTGGTCCAACCAGCTAGCAAGTTTGGGAAGTCGATGGGTTTCAGGCTGTGCTCCAAAGTGTGGAATCTGAAACTTCGCCTTGGGATGATTCTCTAACACAGCTTCAAGCTGACGTAGGTTGTCCTCCTTTGTGCCATACTTTGATGCATCTTGATAGTGTAACTCAAAGTATGTGTCAGGATCTGCAACATGAATAATGAGCGGAAGATCGTTGTCTTCTAGAGCTTGAAAGACAGGGTCGAGCTTGGGACTATCGATTCTAAACCCAGCTGGAACATCCTCAATGTAGTCACGCCACCGTGGGCCAAACCATGTTTTGGCAAGACCATACCCTTCCTCTTTTGTGCGAGTGATGTCTTCAATCACTGGATCTATATTGTAGTAGGCTATGTCCCTGAGTGATAGATACTTGGCAAAGACAAATCTCTCTGGATATCTATCTCTCGCAGCTTCAAACCCTTCTTTTGAGTGAACTATTCCTATCTGTGCATTCACGCCAAACTCATCTTCAATCTTGAGCATCTTTTCGATGGTGTCAGTCTCTCCGATATGCGTGTGTGCATCAAAAATAGGACCTTTGTATTTCCACTCTTCTGTCAAGATTAGCCAAGCAGCGAGAATATCACACATTGAAAAGCCATTCTGTATAGGTTGCATTGGCACAACTCCTGCTTTGATGCACACCTTATTTTGAAGAGATGCGTCACAAGACTCGAGGAGAGAATTCTATGAGAGTCGTGGTCCTTCATGGGAGTCCGAGAAGAGGAGGTAACTCTGACACGCTTGCAGAACAGTTTGTGAAGGGAGTCAAACAGACAGGAGATGTAGAGGTCATAGACTTCATCCTGAATGATATGAAAATCAGTCCATGTCAGGGGTGCGAGTCATGCATGACATCAGAAGGACATAAGTGTGTGATAGATGATGACATGCATCAAATTTACTCGGTTTTTGCTGATGCGGATATTGTTGTATGGGCGACTCCAATGTATTGGGGATACATGACGGCTCAGATGAAGACTGCACTGGACAGGATGGAGGCCCTTGCCATGGACCCAGAGAAGTACTGGGTCGATAAGGAGTTCGTAGCAATCCTCACTTATCGTCACCACTATCAGTCGACCATAGGGTTCTTTGAGCGGGTTCAGAACTACTTCAGGTTCAAGTTCAGCTCATTGTTGTATTGTTCCAAAAACGAGGATGGACCAGAAGACTTCCATGTATCGACAAACCGGGACAAGTTGGATGAAGCTAGCAACATGGGAAGGGCAATTGGCATCAAGATTATTGATTGAAATCACCGCGTTTTCTCCAACCATTCAGCGATGGCCTTCGTGTGTTCCTGCTGATGCCAATACCGCCATAACACAACTGTACGACCTGTCACAGGATCTTTAACCCATAGATAGTCAAATACACTCTCAAGATGTTTCTCTTCTAGTATATTCACATGTTCAATTACAGCTGCAAATGTTTTCTTGTACTCCTCGACTACTTCTTTCAAGGGTCTGTCACGAGTCCTTTCATCTACCTCGGCATTTTGCTCAGCTAGTTCTACTCGAATATCGTCCATTTTTTCACCCTTAACAGGCATGACTGGTGTTTCACCTTTGTAGACTGACTCAAGCCAGCTGATACCATGTTTGTTCCAATTCGTTATGTGTGCAAGGAGTAACTTGATTGAGCGTTCACCCTGCACTCCAGGTATTTCCATCTGAGATTCATCTATCCCCTCTAGAAGGTCAAAGAGTTCCTTATTACCTTCTTGAAGCATCTCAATGAGCTCCTCTCTGGTCTTCTCCTCATACACGCTATTCACAATATCAAATTCCTAGTATTGAATAAATGTAGACCTTGCTCAAGAGTTTTTAGACAGATTATGAAGATTCATGGACATGTCAATGAACTCAGTTGCACTTGTGAAGTACCAAGACAACACCAAACAGACTCTTGCTGAAGGATTGAATCACATAGGAGGATTTGGTGTACTGGAGTCGCCTGTACTGATCAAGCCAAATATCTGTACGATAAATGATGGTACTGGGTATTCGGTCACTCGTGTTGAAACTGTCAAAGCATTGGTTGAACTACTACTGGAAGAGGACGAGAAACTGTCAATCAGAATCATCGAGTCCGATAGCCAAAGCAAAAATGCTGAAGAGTCGTTCAAGAAGTTTGGATACACTGAGCTCTGTAATGGAATGAAGGAATCGGGTTATGAGGTGAGTACTGTCGATCTGAGCAACTCGCCATTGATATCCCTGAGTTTTCTGGGAGATTACTTTGAAAATCCAGAGTTGCCTGAGATTCTCTTCAGCGCTGGGTATTTCATCTCAGTGGCTATTCCTAAGACCCACTATCTTTCCTTTGTCACGGGAGTTCTAAAGAATCTCTTCGGGGTCCTTCCAAGAAAGGACCAAGCCTTTTATCATTCAAAAATAGATGAAGTGATTGCAGACCTTGCAAGAATAATCAGACCAGACCTCAACATTGTGGATGCGAGAGTCGGGGTTGAGGGCTGGAACGGTCCCAAAACAAGGAAACTTGATGCATTCATTGTGGGTCGCGACGCCGTGTCTGTCGATTCAACCATGGTCAGGGTAATGCGTTTTGAGCCTGAGCAGGTTCGTCACATCATGGAAACACATGATTATGATCTGGGTACGATTAATCCCAAAATACTCGGTGAGTCTATAGAGTCAATAGCTGTCAAATTCAATCCTGCGAGTTTGTGAAGAAACTATGTTTCTTATGCATACCCTTGAAAAGCAATAATCAGGTTGAGTGATTATGCGGCGAGTTCTCTTTCTCTGCACAGGTAATTCTGCGAGAAGTCAGATGGCGGAAGCTCTTCTTCGACACATTGGTGGTGAAGATTTCAAAGTGTACAGTGCAGGAACCAAGCCACAGTCAGAGGTCAATCCCTTTGCAATAGAGGTTCTCAAAGAGAAGGAGATACCGACCAAAGGACTCTATCCGAAACTCGTCAACGAGTTTGTGGATCTCCAGATTGATTTGGTCGTTACAGTCTGCGATAGTGCTAAACAGACCTGTCCACACTTTCCTGGTGCAAAGCAGATGGAACACTGGTCTCTGGAGGACCCTGCAGCCTTTCAGGGAACATATGATGAGATTCTCTTCACATTCAGAGAGACCCGTGATGAGATTGAAAGGAGAATCAGAGCGAGCATTATCAAGACCTGAGTTGGTGACTATTTGTCAATCCAGCCCTCGAATTTTCTTTGGAGTGTCTTTGTGTAGACTTTTCTCCAATCATAGTCAACCTTGTTACACCACTTGTACACAATCTTTGGATGGATATACGACTTGAGTGATGTGCCTAGATTCCAGGTTCGACTGTCCTTTGCGAGCGCAAAGTCGACCTCAATCTTCCTCTTAGCAAGTTCAGCTTTCTTCACACGCTCTTTTGCAGTAGCAACGTGTCGCTCAGCAGTAGCCAGTCTCTTTGCTGACTTCTCCCTCCACTCAGCCATAGCCTTCTGTTGCTTCTCAAGTGATGATTTACTCCTCTGATGGCGTTCCCGAGCACTTACAAGACCAGCCTCTGCTTTGTCCAATCTGGCTCGTGTACGTTCAATCCGTTCCTGAGCCTCCTCTAGTCTCAGTTTCTTGGTGGTCTTTCCTTTACGCTTGCTTGACCTTGTCTTACTCTTTTGAGCACGGGCATTGTCCCAGGTGGTCTTTGCTTTATCGCGTTTCTCACGCCATGATCGGACAGAAGCCATGTTCTTCTCTACAGACTCCTTCTGTTTGGTTATTCGTGCCTGCTTTCCCTTTCGCATCTCGTCTTCCTTCTTCTTGACCTTACGAAGACGCTGCTGTTTCTCTTTAAGCTGTGTCTTAGCCTTCTCAACTCGGACTTCGGCCTTTTTGATACGTTCCTTGTATCTGTCGGAGGTTCTACTCCAACCCTTGGGAGCCTGCTTAGTATGGTTCATCACTCGTGCGACCTCAAGATTCGCACGTTTGAAAGCCTCCTTCTTGATGAACTCAGGATCCACCTTCCTGGCCTTACTGGACTTAAGCTCTTCCTGCATAGTCACTGATGCATGATATGTTCGGAACACCTTTGCTGTGAGTTCAGGGTACACCTCACTAAGGAAGCGGTTTACATGAGTGCTTCTGATGGTGGGGAAAATCTGAGCAATCTTTTTGGGGTCCCCTTTGGTCTTCTTCCCCTTTCTGCTATTGTAAGAGGCGAGTCGATCATTTGCGTTAACGAAGAGTTCCCTCAATACAGCATAGACCTCTGGTGGCATCTCCTGCTCCTTGTGCCAATGTACACTGTCCTTTCCAAGAAAATCAAAGACAATGGTTGACTCATAGAATGTCAGATGCTCAATTCTGAGTGTGGTTGCACCAACAGTGTCTGCTTCTTCAGGGTCTTTCTCGTCTCCCACTCGAAGACTGAGACTGTCAATCAGGTAACATGCTGCAGCAACCATCCTCCTCTGAGGTTTCTCGGATTGCAGACCTTCCATGATGTGTTGGCGAATGTCGTCTATTCTTTGCTCAACTCGGAGCGCCTTATCGAACTTGGCTGCCTCTCGTTCTTGTTTTATCGGGGTACTATCATGTAACCAGATGTACTTCACCTTGCCAGTCAGTTCATCAGTCCACTTTGCAACCCACATAGTATCAGGAGCCCATACAAGTTCTCCCCATTCATCCCCTAGATCTTCAGCTCCTTCTGGAGATATGTTGAGTGTGATGTCCTTCTTTTTTGCACCCTGTTTCCAACGTCCTCTCAGAGGGTGTTCTCCTCTCCCCATGAAGATACCTGATGGTTCAGTCTGATAGTTGCCAAGCTCCATTCTCTCGCCATCAACAAGAGCATAGCCATATTGTTCCTTCAATTGTTCACGGATGGCTTTCCGTTCTTCGCGTGCTGCCTTCTTCTCCTCTGAGGTCATATTTTCTTTCTGGACACGCTCTTCTTCTACAACACTGATCACTTCGGTGAAGTCAACCTCATCCACTCTTAGGATCGGCTTAATCCCAAGTGCTTTGCTGAAATCATCCATGAAATTCTTTGCAAAGACTGAGTCTTCAACATAAGGTGTGCCGAGTTTTTTGACCCAAGCTACTGCCATCTCTTCTTGAAGCTGTGAGAGGACTATCTCTCTATCTCTTACACTTATAGAGAGTCCACGTGGAGGAGGTGGCTCTATGACAAGAATGCCATTGTGTATCAATGATTCCATGTAGATGCCTCTTCTTCTGTCGTTTCCACCAAGTGTTAACAAAAGCATTGCGCTATCAAACTGTGGGTAATAATAGCGATTGGTGCGGCCAGCGGGATTTGAACCCGCCTCAGCAGCTTGGAAGGCTGCGATCCTAACCAGGCTAGACTATGGCCGCATCGAAGGCAAAGCAATCGAGGTGTCGATTTAAGACTATTGTTAAGTATCAAGTAGCTGAATACCGAGATTTGACAACCCCGATACTTAACGAATAAGTCCATAATACCTCTGAACAGACGTGCCAGCTCATCATGACTTCTTCATCAAACGCTAGTTTGTGTTCGAACAATTCCAATATGGAGTCAGATAAGAAACCATGAGGAAAAGCTCCCACACCAACAATGACAGGAACAGATGAATCAGTGGGGAGGAGGTTAGTGAGTCCCTCAATCGTCGTTTTCTGACCTCCATTGATTGCCACAATTGATAATTCTGACTTTATGTCTGAAATCAGTTTGTCCAGTGTTCTATCAGTCACATGGAGTAGTGAGTCCCCCTTTGGTGGGACACGACCAGTAGAGAGGAGCTGTTCCATCAATCCCACGAATCTATCATAATTACGCGGGAGCCGGACATCAGATCGCACATTCACAGTTCGACCGTCTTGGAGGTGGAGGTAGACATTCAGGAAACCCTCCTTACAAAGAGGTGTTTCAAGAATTGACATCAGACTGAGGAAAGTTATGTCTGGACGTCCTCGACGTTCACTTTCGGAGAGTTTTGTCATCGATTGACCGTGATGCGTCTGGTCAAGTAAGAGCTCAGAGGGTTTTTTCCCACGACGTGTTGCATGTTTCTGAATCTGCTTCAGACTGGAGATTTCTCGTGGTATCAACTCAAGGGCACAGTCTAGGAGTATCACGTGTAACATCAAAGGTCTCCATATAGACTGTTCATCACGAACGATTTAAGCAGTATGACTAATGTTATGAAGATGTAGAGGCTTGATTATGTCGAAGAGAAGACACCCAAGGGCAAAGGCAAGACGACTAGCCCAAGCAAGGGTGGATATTCTCTGGGAACAAGCAAAGAAAGAGGCTGAATCAGGTAAGTCTGAACTGGCTAGACAAAAGATGCTCAGTGCCCGAAAGATAGCACAAAGGACACGGACGAAGCTACCGCACCATATCAGGCGAAGAATGTGTAAGTGCTGCGGGACAATCCTTGTGCCTGGGGACACATGTCGAATAAGAGTCAGACATAACAGGTCTAAACATGTCACTGTTACTTGTTTTGCCTGTGGTGCAATAAGGAGATACTACATTTAGTAAAAGGGTCACAGGCATAGGTTAATCAGCAGTCTCACAGCAGCAGAACCGATTCTCATGAGTTCAGATCCGAATCCAATTAGAATTAAGATCACTTGGCAGGAACCTGCAATGATGCAAGTTGGAAAAGCAGGTGTATCTGATAGTGTTGTTGAAGAAGCAAAAAGACTTCTCAAAAGGCACCAGTATATCAAGGTCCGAATACTTCGTAGCGCAATTGGGGAATCAAACAAAATCGAACTCATGAAATTGCTTTGTGAAAGGTCTGGTGCTACTTTTGCTGGTGTACGAGGAAACACCGCCGTGATATATAGGACTAGAAGCTCGCGTACTCGAAAATGAGCAACAATTTGTGGAAACACAACGACAACCTTTTATGCGGACTCTAGACGGTTGCTCCAGCCTTTTGAGGTGGGTCATCGGCCGAACGTGGATGAGGTGACCTGTTCTCAATGAGATTGGTGACAGACATATGCCTACAGTCTATGATATTCCTGCAAATATCCTCATACGACGACTCGCTCAGGACCTGAAGTCCAGAGAGGAGATATCTGTTCCAGACTGGATGTCGTTTGTAAAAACTGGTGCACATAAGGAGAGAGCACCTGATGACCCAGATTTCTGGTATGTCAGATGTGCAAGCATTCTCCGAAAGGTGTATCTAAACGGACCAATAGGGACTGAGAAGTTACGTATTGCATATGGAGGAAGGAAGAGACGAGGCGCAAAACCAAACAAGTTCCAGAAGGGTAGCGGAGCCATAGTAAGGACCGCTCTCCAGCAGCTCGAACGAGCTGGATTCGTCAAGAAAGAAGGAACTAAGGGCCGTGAAATGACCGACATTGGCAGGTCATACATGGACAAACTGTCATCTGCTCTCAAGAAGGAACTCTCAGAGGCTATTCCAGAACTGGAGAAGTACTAAGCCGGGTGTCGGGTCAGAATGAGTGATGATGAGCTCGAAGCAATACGCCAGAGGAAAGAGGCGGAACTTCGTGAGCAAGCACTCAGAGAACAAGCCAATGAACAGGCTGCTGCTGAGGCTCAAGCACAGAAGGAAGCTATTCTCAGGCAGATCCTCACTCCTGAAGCACGCGCTCGATTGACCAACATTAGGATGGTCAAACCTCAGTTCGCAGAGCAAATAGAGCTACAGCTCATTCAACTGGCGAGCTCGGGAAAGCTTAGAGCACGAGTGACTGATGAACAGCTAAAAGGACTCCTGCTACAACTTCAGGGAAAAGAACGTGAACGGAAAATATCATTCAGATGAATGGCTGCTAAAGGTGATCAAGATGGCACGGAACAAACCACTAGCAAAGAAGCTGAGGATGGCGAGAGCAATGAGAAGTAATTCCTCAGTACCCACATGGGTCATATTGAAGACAGGCGGTAGGTTGAGAAGAACACCTGCGCAGCGAAACTGGCGTCAGTCTAAGCTAAAGCCATAGTCAGGTGGGCATTAATGTCGAAGAAGAAGAAAGAAGCAAAGGCCGAGGTCTCTGAAGAGGAACCTGAAATCGAGGAGATTGAGGAAGTCGAAGAGAGCGAGGAAGTTGAGGAAGAAGCACCTGCTGACGCTGAGGAAGTTGAAGCCCCTGTTGAGGAAGAGGAGCCTGAAGAGGAAGAAGAGATCATAGACGAACGAATCTACACTGTACCACTGAGGAAAGCATACTGGACAGGAAGCAGGCTTCGTAGATCAAATAGAGCAGTCAGAGTTCTCCGGGAGTTTGTGGAAAGACACATGAAACCCGAGGAACTACTTATCCAGCCTGAAGTTAATGAACGAATCTGGGCAAGAGGAATTCAGAAACCTCCAAGAAGGGTAAGAATCCGAGCGACCAAGAATTCAGACAATCTTGTGCGCGTCTATCTTGCGGAGGGATAGTCCAGATTGATCGCCCGAACGGACTTCGAGGGCGATTCGAATGTTGGAGCATATGGAATCGCCACAAACCGTTTTGTATTTGTCAGCTCCAACATGTCAGAGAAGGGACTTGACAGTATTGAAAGGACCTTCAATCTACCTTTAGTTCAAACAACTGTGGCAACTCTGGATGCTGTTGGGCTTGTAGCTGTGGCCACATCAAATGGGATTCTTGTACCCTACACAACAACTGATGAGGAACTCGCACAGCTCAAGAGTGCCTCAGAGGTTACAGTGGATTGGTTAGACGATAAAATGACTGCGCTGGGCAATATCATCATAGCTAACGATAAGGGGGCCATGTGTCATCCAGACTTTGGTTTCAAGGCAAGGCAGAAGATATCAGACACATTAGGTGTCGAGGTTGTACCTGGTAGTTTGGCAAAGCTTCCAATTGTGGGTGCCAATGCAATTGCTACCAACCAGGGAGCTATCGTACATCCAATGGCAACAAGCGGGGAGATTGAACTCCTAGCACAGCTGTTAAAAGTACACGTAGAAGTCGGTACAGTAAACAGAGGAAGTCCGTACGCTAGTCTTGGGGTACTAGCAAACATTGACAGTATGATTGCAGGAACTGACACGACAGGTGTTGAGCTAGCACACATAAGTCAGGTCTTGGGATTCGTGTAGATGAGGTGTAACTTGAATGAGTTCAAAAATTTGGCGTGCATCAGGTGATTACAAGAAGAAGAAGAGAACATTCACCTTCAGTCGGGAGCTGCTAGGTGAGAAAGAGGCTCATGTCAGAGAGAAGGTTCTCTCCGAACTTGGTAGTCGACACAGGGTAAAACGTAAAGAAATCACCATTGCTGAGATTAAAGAGATTAAACCTGAAGAAGTCACTGATTTAGATTTAAGGAAGATACTGGGATTGGAGACTGATTTCTCATGACAGAGGATCAACAAAGAATGCTCCAGAAGATCTACTCGGATCAGCAGATGACTGAATCTAATCTCAATCTTTTACAGCAACGGATAGAGCTAATTCAAGTGTACATCACAAATTATCGATCAGGTCTCTTAGTCTTACAAGAGATAGAGAATAAGAAAGATGGCGAAGAGATGCTACTGAACGTAGGTGGTAGCATCTTTGTTCAAGCAAAACTCTTGAATCCAGATAAGGTGACTCGCGGGATTGGAAGTGGAGTTCGTATAGAACAGACTGTTGAAGATGCTAAAGCCGCAGTGACTGAAGCTGTGACTAATTTAGAGGAGCAGCACGACACGCTTGCTCAAGAGTATCAGAAATTACTAGCACGCGCTTCTGTTCTCAATTCACAGTTTCAACAGCTAGCTGCACAGATTCAGGCAGCACAGCCCCCTGCTGAGGAGGAGTAGCTTATTGTTCGAGAAGCTCAGGGGCGCTCTTGACAAAGCAGTCACAAAAGCCACAACTAAGGAGCTCAATGAGAAAAATCTGGCAGATGCTGTCTGGGAGCTTCAAATGGTATTAATCCAGAATGATGTAGCAGTTGAAGTTGCTGAGCACATCTGTGAACTCACAAAGAACAAGATTCTTGGTACAAGAGCAGGAAGACTCGAAAACCTCAGTAAATTCTTCAAGGAAGCAATACATGAATCAATTCTTGAGGTTCTAACTCCTGAGTATCCTCTAAATCCGATTGAATTTGCCCGAGAGAAGAAACAGAAAGGAGATCCCACAACTATTTTGTTTGTAGGTGTCAATGGGACGGGGAAGACAACAACACTAGCTAAACTTGCCAGCTTTTTCAAGAGAGATGGTTTCACAATAGTGATTGCAGCTGGTGACACGTTTCGTGCAGGTAGTATAGAGCAGCTAGAGAAACATGCAGAAAGACTGGATATCCGCGTGATAAAACAGGATTACGGTGCCGATGCAGCGGCAATAGCTTTTGATGCAGTAGCACACGCAAAGGCAAGACACATCGATGTTGTACTAATTGACTCTGCAGGACGAATGCAGAGCAACAAAAACCTCCTAGAGGAGATGAAAAAGATTGTACGCGTCGCGGAACCTGATTTGAAGATTTTTGTTGGTGATGCACTGGCTGGAAACGATGCCCTATCACAGGCAAAGGAGTTTCACGATGCGATAGGAATAGATGGTGCAATTTTGACTAAAGTAGATGCAGACCCATCTGGGGGAGCTGCTCTTTCAATTGCTTACGTGACTGGACGTCCAGTCGTTTATGTTGGTGTGGGCCAAAATTACGAGGACCTCCAACGTTTCGACCCAGAGTGGTTTGCTGAAAGACTTGTTGCTAAGAATTGAGCAAGTGGGCAGTTTTTTATACGACGCTCTTATGAAAGCGAAATAGAAAGCGTTGAGGTGTGTCTATTGAGCCTGAAGGGTAGAAATTTCGTTGATCTTGCAGACTTTGAAAGGTATGAGCTAAGGCGGGTCTTAGATACCGCGCATGATTTGAAACGAAAGCAGAAGAGAGGTGAACCACACGAACTTCTGAAGGGCAAGTCATTAGCCATGATCTTTATGAAATCATCAACTAGAACGAGAGTTTCATTTGAGGTCGGAATGACGCAACTCGGTGGACATGCTCTCTATCTCCAACCAAGTGGAACTCAACTTGGAAGGGGTGAAACAATTGGGGACACTGCTCAAGTTCTAAGTAGATACTGTGATGTGATAATGGCACGAGTGTTTGGACATGACGAAGTTGCAGATCTGGCAAAATACGCAACTGTGCCTGTAATCAATGGACTTTCTGATTTACTTCATCCGTGTCAGATTATGGCTGACATGCAGACCATAGAAGAACACAAGAGCAATCTAGAAGGGCTCAAGATAGCCTATGTTGGGGATTCCAACAATGTGAGTAATTCAATAATGCAGGGTTGTACAATCATGGGCATGAATGTCACAATCGGGTCTCCGAAAGGATACACTCCTTCAGATGAAATGATGAAGAAAGCAACTGTGCTTAGCAAGAGATATGGAACAAAACTGGAGGTCCTTAATGATCCCGTTGAGGCTGTGAAAGGATCTGATGTGATATACACGGATACTTTCTTCAGTATGGGACAGAAGAAGTCAAAGGAGAAGGAAGATGCGCTCATGCCATTCCAAGTGAACAAAGCCCTGGTTGGTAAAGCAAGAAAAGATGCTATTGTTATGCATTGCTTACCGGCACACCGTGATGAGGAATTGACCTCAGAAGTGATGGATGGTCCTCACTCAGTTGTTTTCGATCAGGCTGAAAACCGGTTACATGCCCAGAAGGCAATACTTGCACTCGTAGTATAAGAGGCGGATATCTTGCCCGGCGAAGTAGTCGCAATTGGCAGAATCAACATCGATATTGATATGAAAGTGGAAACTCTACCGAAGGCAAACGAACATGTCATCTGTGAAACTGGGAGAATTGCCTTTGGAGGATCTGCCGCCAATTTTGCAACTCAAAGCGCACGATTGGGCGTCAAGACAATGCTCGTCAGTTGTGTGGGCGATGATGCATATGGTCAACTGGCAATGAAGGAGATTGCAAAGACAGGCGTGGACACGAGTTGCCTCTTAGTTCTAGAGAAGCAACAAACAGGAATCTTTGTTTATGCACATGCTTCGAAAGGTGACCGACTTGTAGTTGTAGAGCCGGGGGCCAATCGTTTCCTTGAGAAGCGTGTGTTCGAAGAGGACAAGCTTCTTGATGCTCAGGTCATCCATGTTGCAGGCTCTTTTCCTATGCTAATGGACAGGGTGACAGATCTGACCACCTCACATGGGATGATACTGTCCTTTGACCCTGGTCGGGCAGGAATAGAGTTGGATTACGATAAGATCTTGAAGCGGACAGACTTGCTGTTTTTGAATCAGAAGGAACTCAAAGACTACTTCAAAATCAACCCAACTGAGAGTTCCCTCCGCGCTTTTGCAAAGACCTTTCCTGGAATAGTTGTACTCAAGATGGGAAAGAAGGGTGCGATAGCAACGGATGGTTTTGAATATTGCACTTCTGAGGTCTTCGAGGTCCCTGTTGTTGACACTCTTGGTGCAGGGGATTCTTTTGCTGCAGGATTTGTAATGGCTTGGATGAGGTCAGAGAGAATTGAACAGGCATTGAATGTTGCAAATGCAGTAGCTGCTTTGACCATTACAAAAGAGGGGGCACAAAACGGACAACCATCTCTTGATGACGCAGCAAAACTACTTCGTCGACATCGGATTTCAATTGATTCTATATTGAAGACATTCAAGAGAAGAAGCAAACCCAGGGCGAAACCAAGGGGTAAGAAGAGTGCCAAATCCAAAAAGAGCAGACGTCGCAAATGAGTATTATCCCTGTAGTATTCGATTACAAATTACCACAATACCTGGGTAATAACATCATCTAGATGTGAGTGGTAATATTATGCACCCGTTACTAGAAGAAGTCCTCAAATCGTCAGGTGGAAAACGTGAAGCACCTGCTAAGAAGTCGAAGAAGGCACCAAAATCAGCAACCACGGATGAAGAGCTTGCCTCATTGTTAGAATCAGTGACTGCACGAATTCTCGTTATTGGTGTTGGTGGAGCTGGAAATAATGCAATTACGCGCCTAATGGAAGTAGGTATAGAGGGTGCTGATACCCTTGCAGTAAATACTGATGCTCAGGACCTTTACTTCTGTAACTCACATCACAAATTACTCCTAGGGAAGGAAACCTGCGGAGGACTGGGAGCTGGTAATGATCCCGACATTGGAGAAGCCGCCGCAATTGAAACATATGATGATATCAAAGACGCGGCACGTGGGGACCTTGTGTTCATCACCGCAGGAATGGGTGGGGGAACTGGAACAGGAGCTGCTGCTCACATTGCGAAGGCTGCCAAGGAGAATGGTGCACTTACAGTTGCCATTGTCTGTTTGCCATTTGAGGTAGAAGGAGCCACACGGAAGAAGAATGCGATGCGCGGTCTCAATGCCCTGATGGAACACGTAGACACACTAATCGCCATTCCAAATGAAAAACTTCTGGAGATAGCTCCAGATCTTTCTCTTCCAGAAGCCTTCATGGTTGCAGACGAGGTTCTCGTTCGTGCTGTAAAGGGAATTGCTGAATTGATTTCAAAGCCAGGTCTGGTCAACCTAGACTTCGCCGATGTGCGTACTACAATGAAGAATGGTGGTGTGTCAATCATTGCTCTCGGCGAAGCAAGTGGTGAGGACAGAGCAGAAGATGCAGTCATCAATGCTCTTCGTAACCCATTGATAGATGTGTCAATTGAGAACGCTAGGAACCTTTTGGTGAATGTCAGTGGAAATGCGGACCTACAGCTTTCAGAGGCAAAGCGAGTTATCGAGATTGTAACTGAACAGGTCAACCCAGGCGCGGAGATTATCTACGGCGCACTCATTGTGCCTGAACTGGATGATCGACTTCGTGTCACTATCATAGCTTCGGGAGTGAACTCTCCCTATGTCTTTGATAACACAGAGCCTTTCACGCCTCTTGTAGATGACCTAAAGAGTGACCTTGGTATACCCAAGCTGACATAGTCAAATTTGGATACTCAGCAAACGTTAAAAGAGAACCAAGGC